>CANGVB010000280.1 GCA_947456995.1 Bryobacteraceae bacterium
GGTTGTGAGATGCCCCAGATGCCGACTTTGCCGTTGTTTGATGGGATGTTCTTGATGAGCCATTCGATGGTGTCGTAGGCGTCGCTTGATTCATCGATATCTTTGGGGCCTTGCTTGTTGGGCTTGAAGGGACGGGTGAGGGTGAAGTCGCCTTCGCTCATGTTGCGGCCGCGGACGTCCTGGTAGACGAAGATGAATTTCTCGCGGGAGAAGAGTGGAGAGGGGCCGAGGTTGAGCGGGTATTTGTCGATGCCGTAAGGGGCGACGCTGTAGGGCGTGCGCTGGAGGAGGATTGGGTAGGTCTTGCCGTCGGTGAGGGCGTCCTTTGGCATGTAGACGCTGGCGAAGAGTTTGACGCCGTCGCGCATCGGGATCTTGTGATCGTACTTGGAGTAGTTCTCGCGGATGAATGGATCGGGTGGGGGTGGGGCCTGTTGCGCCAGGAGGGGTAGAACGTAGAGAGCAGCCAGCAATCGCATAGATGTGATTCTAGCGAGCGTCTTTGACCAAGTGTTGGGCAGCTTCGGGCCAGGTTGGAAATTGGAAGTCGAAACCGGCGTTGAGGAGGCGGGTTGGGACGACTCTTCTTGACTTCAAGATGAGCTCGCTTTCGGTGCGGAGGAAGAATGCGCCGAACTCGATCATCCATTCTTTGGCGGGGAGGCCGATGGATTGGCCCCAGGCTTTGCGGAGTTCGCTCATGAATTCGCTGTTGGGGAGCGGGTGGGGCGAGCAGAGGTTGATGGGGCCGCTTAAGTCTTCTCGTTCGATGAGGAAGTCTATGGCTCGGGTGAAGTCTCGATGGTGGATCCAGGAGACGTATTGGTCGCCGCTGCCGGCTGTGCCGCCGAGGCCTAACTTTACGAGCCTCGAGAGGACGCTGAAGACGCCGCCGGGGTCTGGGCTCATGGTCATCGCGGAGCGCAGGGCGACCTTGCGGGTGTTGGGAGTATTGGCTGAGAAGAAGGTGTCTTCCCATTTGGTGGCGACGTCGATGGAGAATCGCCATGTGAAGGGGGCGTTGGGTTCTTTGCCGCCGAGCTCGCCGGTGATGTCGTCCTGGGGGCGTTCGTAGGCGTGGCGGTAGATTGTTGCCGTGGAGGCGTTGAGCCAGAGACTCGGAGGTGTTTTGGCTCTGGCAATGCATTCGCCCAAGACATGAGTGGATTCGATGCGGGAGCGGAGGATTTGGGCGCGGTTCGATTCGGTGTAGCGGCAATCGACACTGCGGCCGGCCAGGTTGATTACGACGTCGGTTGCGTCGAGGAGGTAGGCCCAGGTGCCTGGGCTTGCGCCGTCCCAGGGGAGGCTGCGCCAGGGCATGTTTTGCGGGTAGCGGGAGAGGATGGTGACTTCGTGGCCTTGGGCGTGGAGGCGACGGGCGAGGATGGTGCCGACCTGGCCGGAGCCGCCGGGGATGAGGATGCGCATTTGGCGCTAATGCTCTTCTTCCAGAAACGGATTTTTCACTTGCAGCTTGCCAACGTGCCGATTCGACTGGAGGTCTTCGCTCCAGAGAATGCTGGCTCCAACTTGAATGGCACTGTTGAGCACAAGTGCATCCCACCACGATATCTTGCTGTTTCGCTGCAAAACAAGGGCGTGTAGGATATCAGCGTGTACTGGCCTGTGAATTGTCCAGTAACTAAAGTCAGAGACCAGTTCCTCCAAATCTCTATTGCTTAGCTTGAGTTTGCGACTGCCAACAGATACAAACTCAACAAGCACTTGCGTACTCAGTGCACCGCTATTGGAGGTTTCCAGACGCTGTATGAGCTCAACGGCTTTGGCGTGTTTGATTTTGTCGGCCGTATCGTGAGCGTAGATGAGGATATTCGTGTCGATGAACTCAACGTTCATAGATTTCGTCGCGAGTCCAGGTAATCCCGCGACCGTTGGTGCGATCCTTTGCATTTTTCATGCGATCAAACATACGGGCACGAGCGGCAAGTCTATCTTTGTCGATGGGGGCTTGCATGATCTGACGTATTGCTTCGGTGGCCACAGCGGTCATGGATTGATTTCGCTGGGCAGCGAAGACTTTAAATTCCTTGAGTAGCGACTCAGGAAGATTGAGCGTGATGTTGCGGTGATTTTCCGACTTCACATAAATCAGTGTATCACGTATTTATGTGAAGCGATTTCAGGGAAATATTTCATTGGCTTGCTCCAATGGCCTAATTGGACTACCATTATGTATTCCGGCTATGATCCAATTGCCTCAAATCAACGGCCAATCGGAAGTTCCACTGTACCGCCAGCTCTATGAAGGGCTTCGGGACAGCATATTGGCTGGTGCGCTGAAGGACGGGGACCGGCTGCCGCCGACCCGGGATCTGGCTTTGCAGTTGAATCTGAACCGGGCTACGGTGAGTGCGGCTTATGCGTTGCTTGAGGAAGACGGGCTGGTAAATGGGCAGGTGGGGCGGGGAAGTTATGTGCAGAATAAGCCCCAACTGGAAAGCCGTGAAATTTCGTTTTCGACTTCGCGGCCGGCTGAGGAGTTGTTTCCTTTAGACGAAGTGCGTGAGGTTACTACCGAGGTGATGCGCAACTCGGCGGCGCAGGTGTTGCAGCTGGGTTCGCCTCTTGGTTATGGGCCGTTGCGGGAATTTCTGATTCAGGAAGCGATTGCCGAGGGTGTGTTTGACCCGAGCGAGGACGATCTTCTGATTACCTCTGGCTGCCAGCAGGCGCTGGATTTGATTCACAAGGCCCTGATTGGGCCTGGGGGAATGGTGCATGCCGAGGAGCCTGTTTATCCGGGGCTGCGGAATGCGTTTCAGCGTGCGCTGACGGTGGATGCCAATCAGGCTGCGGTGGAGGCGATGATTGTGACGCCTAGCTTTCGCAATCCAACTGGCTACACGATGAGTTTGGGTGAGCGGCGCGAGATTGCCGAAGCTACGCGGTTGGGGCGGCGCTTGTTGATTGAAGTGGATATCTATTCGCGGCTTCGTTATTCGGGTGAGGCGCTGCCGACGATTCGTTCTCTAGGGGCGGGATCGCAGGCGTTGTTGCTGCGGAGTTTTTCGAAGATTGCCTTCCCTGGTTTGCGCGTGGGCTGGGTGATTGGATCGAAGGCTCTGATTGGCAAGCTGGCTACGGCCAAGCAATGGACCGATTTGCATTCTGATCAGTTGTCGCAGGCGATTCTGCTGGAGTTCTCGCGGAGTGGGCGGCTTGATGCGCATCTGGGCCGCGTGCTTGAGGCTGGCCGTGTGCGGCTGGCTACTACGCTTGAGACGCTGGAGCAGGTGTTGCCGCAGGGATCGAGATTTACGCGGCCGCAGGGTGGCATGAACCTTTGGGTGACGTTGCCGCGCGGGTGTGACAGTTCGGCGGTGCTTGAGAAGGCGCGTCGCGAGGGTGTGTCGTATCTGCCCGGGCGTTACTTCAGCATCAGCACGCCGATGAATGAAAGTTTCCGTTTGAGTTTTGCCGGATTGAGTCCCGCTCGCATTGTTGACGGGCTTCGACGGCTTGGCCCTTTGTTTGAAGAAGAGGCAAAAATCGCCTCAAGATACCAGGACCCGATGCCAGAGATGGCGATGGTCTGATTTCCAATTTCCGGAGTTGACACAATGATTTTGAACGAAGCGTTTCGCAAGAAGATCGGCCTGGCCGAGATGTTGAAGGGTGGCGTGATCATGGACGTCACCAATGCCGAGCAGGCATTGATTGCCGAGAAAGCTGGCGCGGTTGCCGTGATGGCGCTGATCAAGGTGCCGAGCGACATTCGCAAAGAGGGTGGAGTGGCACGTATGTCGCCGATTACCTGCATCCGCGAGATTCAGGCGACGGTGTCGATTCCAGTGATGGCCAAGGCACGTATTGGACACTTTGCCGAAGCTCAGGTGCTGGAAGCGTTGAAGGTGGACTTCATCGATGAGTCTGAAGTGTTGACTCCTGCCGATGACGAGAACCACATCGACAAGCATCCCTTCAATGTGCCCTTTGTTTGCGGCTGCCGCAATCTGGGTGAGGCATTGCGCCGGATTGGTGAAGGCGCGGCGATGATTCGTACCAAGGGTGAAGCGGGTACTGGCAATGTGGTGGAAGCCGTGCGTCACATGCGTACGATCATTCGTGAGATGCGTCAGTTGACGGTGATGTCTCATGACGAGTTGATGGTTGCGGCAAAGCACCATCAGGCTCCTTATGAACTGATTGAGTATTGCCACAAGTTTGGCAAGTTGCCGGTGCCGAATTTCTCGGCTGGTGGCATTGCGACTCCGGCTGATGCGGCGTTGATGATGCAGTTGGGCGCAGAGACGGTGTTTGTGGGTTCTGGTATTTACAAGAGCCCGGACCCGGTGAACTTCGCGAAGGCCATTGTGAAGGCGACGCTGAATTACAAGGATCCGGCAAAGGTGCTGGAAGCTTGTGAAGAGTTGCCGGACGGCATGCCTGGTCTTGATATTCGTCAGATCAAGTCTGAAGAGTTGATGGCGGGCCGTGGCTGGTAAGGGTAAGCTCTTCGGCGTACTCGCACTGCAGGGAGATTTTGAAAAGCATCAGCACTCACTTGAGGGTGCTGGTGCGAGGCAGTGTGAGGTTCGGAATCTGGATGATCTGAAGCGCGTGGATGCGTTGGTGATTCCCGGTGGGGAATCGACGACGATGCTGCGGCTTATGGATTATTACGATCTGTTTGAGCCGCTGAAGGCGTTTGGCGCGGAGAAGCCGATCTTTGGGACTTGTGCCGGGGCGATTCTGATGGCTCGTGGTGTGAGCTCGCCGGCGCAGAAGTCGCTCGATTTGATGGATATCGACGTTGAGCGAAATGCCTACGGCCGGCAGGTGGATTCGCGGATTATTGAACTGGAATCCAGTATCGGGAATGTTGAGGCCGTGTTCATTCGCGCGCCGATTATTCGAAGAACGGGACCTGAGGTAGAAGTGCTGGCGAGTTATCTTGGAGATGCTGTGCTTGTGAGACAAGGTAAGCATATGGCAGCTACTTTTCATCCCGAGCTTACCGATGATACTCGCGTGCACAAGCTCTTTATGGACCTTGTAGGGGAATGAAGCAGCGCGTACTTTTTTTGTGTATTGGAAATTCCTGCCGCTCGCAGATGGCGGAGGGTTTTGCTCGTGTTTATGGGCATGATGTGATCGATGTGGTGAGCGCCGGGTTATCGCCCGCGATGCTGGTAGATCTCAATACCAAAGCGGTGATGGAGGAGCGCGGGGTCTCGCTGGAGAAGCAGTTTCCGAAGGCACTGGAGGAGGCGTTGACGCCCGTGCCAAATCTGTTGATCAACATGAGCGGATCGAATGTGCCGCATTTTGCTGCGGAGATTCCCTCGGAGGTTTGGCGGGTTCGTGACCCTGTCGGTGAGATGCAGGGGGTGCATCGCGAGGTGCGCGATCAAGTGGAGGGACTTGTAATGAACCTCATTTTGCGGCTGCGGCAGCGACTTGGGACGCCAGCACCGGCGGCTGAAGTGAAGCCGAAGCGAATCAAGTTTGGGCGAATGGTTTAGCCGTCCTGTCGCAAGGCTTCGAGCGGGTCTATATTTGAGATTCTTCTTGCAGGAAGATAGCCGGCGAGCATGGCGACTGTTGTGAAGATGAGTGCCGCGACCAGGAAGCTGAGCGGATCGAGGGGGGGGACACCAAAGAGCAGGCCCTTCATTGCTGAGGCTATGGGTACTGCGCAAAGGCAGCCCA
>CANGVB010000281.1 GCA_947456995.1 Bryobacteraceae bacterium
AATTGATCACCTGAAGCTTTCCTCAAAATAGGCAGCTTCACAGTCGGCTCAGCAGCACAGTCATCACCCGAATCCCATCCCACAAATTCTGCAGGCGCAAATTCTCATTCGGCGCATGCTGATTGTTGTCGTGGTTGACAATCGGCACCATAACCAGCGGCATCCCTGTGACTTCCTCAAACATCGCCAGCGGCACACTCCCACCATGCGAAGGAATCTGCACCACCGGCCCGGCCACAGACTCGACAAGCTTCACCACCTCCTGCGCAATCGGCAGATTCAGCGGCGTCCGCACCGAGTTATAGCCCTCGCGAGTCGTCACCTTCACAATCTTCGAATGCTTCCGCCGCTCGGCATCACTAGGCGCACGATCCAGCACCAGATAACCTTGAGCCGCAATATGAGCCTTCACCCGCTCCAGTTGCGTCTTCCAGTCCAGCCCCTTTACCAGGCGAATATCCAGCGTCGCATTCGCTTCCGCCGGCACAACATTCGTAGCCATACTTCCAACATTCGCCGCCTGTATCCCCCGCAAGTTCAGCGTCGGCAGCGAATACGTCTCAAACAAGCGCTTCCCATCACCCTCGGTATCAGCAATCCCAAACTCCTCCTTCAGCATCTCCTCCACCGCCGGAATCCTCTGAATCGCCGCCAGCTCCGCAGCATTAAAAGGCACCACCCCTTTATAGAAATCCTTCACCAGCACATGCCCCTCGCCATCGCTAAACCCGGCGATCAACCGAGCCAGCCGCTGCGCCGGGTTCGGAACCCACCCCCCGTAGTGCCCCGAATGCAAACCCTTCTTCGGCCCATAAACAGTGAGATTCAAGTTCGTAGACCCACGCACCCCAAACACAACCGATTGCTGCCGGTTCTGATGCACCGGCCCATCACAGATCAACCACAGATCCCCCTTCACAAGCTCTTTATGCGCCTTCAAATACTCAGTCAGGTGAGTAGACCCAGCCTCCTCCTCACCCTCAAAGAAGAAACGGATATTCGATTGATGCTTCATCCCCAAAGCCTTGATCGCATCAAGCGCAATCAACATGGCCATAATCGGGGCCTTGTCATCAGCCGAAGCACGTCCATAAAGCCGCCACTCCCCGTCGTACTTGGCTTGCTCCAGCGGTAACACCTTGCCAGCCCCATCCCGCAACTCAGGCAAAAACGGCTGCTTGTTGATCCACTCGGCAGGGTTCACCGGCATCCCGTCGTAATGCGCATAGAAGTTAACGGTGCGCTTGGCCCCGGGCGTCACGATCTCCCCAAACACAATCGGCGCATAATCATTCAGCACCAGCAACCGCGTCGGCACCCCTCGCTGCTCAAACATCTTCTGAATCGCGGCAGCATTCCGTCGCACATTCGGCAAATCCGCAGAAACATTCGGAATCGCAACCAGGCCCGCGAATTCCTTGAGGATCAAAGATTCGCGGGCCTGGATGTAGTCACGTAGCGGGTCTGCGGCTGCTGCGGCGAGACTCGCGATGAGAAGTAACGGGATCATTCGGTTCATGCTTCGAACCGAATTATAGCGACCTCCGGCGCAAGTACAAACCGGCAAGCACTGCCGCTGATATGCCAATGGTCGCCGGCTCGGGCGTCGGCACCACCTCTACCGTGAAGTTCGCTGTATCGTTGGAGCTCGATCCAATCAAACAATCCCCGCACGTAAGAGGATTATCGGAAAAGATCTCGATCAACAATGCCAGGCTGCCGGAGTTGAGCGCCCCTATAGGAGCGGAGGGGTCGATTGTATAGGTGCCAAGCAAACCGCTAAAAGCAGGGCCATTCACGGAAAGCAGGATGCCGGTTGGCCCCCCTTGCGTGTAGGTGAGATCTTCATAGATGCCAAGCAGCGGATTCGTTTCGTTCAGTGTGGTCGAACCAATCACCGATATCCAAAAATCATTGTCTGAGGTGATTTCAAACTGGATCGGAATCGTCTCACCCGGGCTGCCTTTCAAATCCTCATCCGACAAAAGCCTGAATATGGGGGCTGCCGTCATGATGCCGCAAAGCAGCAAACCAGTACTAAGTGTTCTAAATAGTTTCATAGTGTTTTTCTTTCTTAACGGAGTATCGTAAGTGCCATCGATCCAGGCGTCCCGTTATCGAGAGCATAGTTAATCGTCATGCGTACGCGTTGTGCGCTGGCAGGCCAGTTAAAGAGCAGGTTGGCCGTCGCGCTTGACGACGGATTCAGGTCTCCAATCGCGATTGGTGTTGGATTCACCAGCGCAACAGCACCTGTCCCAGAGAGCACCGAGATGCCAGACACTCCGGTGATCCTCACATTCCGCCCAATCCCGACACCTGTGTTGCGAAGCACAATCGGGACAACCCTTTGCCCGGCTCCAGGGCCATCGATCCGCGGCGACCCCGTCAGTACCGAGATCACCGGCAAACCTGCCGGAGCGAAATTGGCTACCACCGTACGTGGCGACCTCATGATCACACTCCCCGGATTTGTACTGCCCGTGATGTCTCCACTGAAGTTCGAGAAAAGGAAGCCACTGGCTGCCGTTGCCTCTACATTCACAGTGGCGCCCTCGTCATACCAGCCGCCTCCACTGACAGAACCAGCCAACTGCGGTGAGGCCGAAGCCGCCAACAGAAACTGACGCCGGTAGTTTACAACCAGACTCAGAGGCGTTGTCGGGGCCACAATGGTCTGCGAGAATGCCCCGCCATTAGACCAGTTTGCGAAGAAGAACTGCGTCCCCGTGCTGCCTCCGATAAAGTTGGCCGGCGCAATCTGGTAACTTCTACCAGGTACCCAAAGCAGGTTGGTTGGCAGAGTGTAAGTTGTTCCATCCACCGTCACCGTTGCACCCGGCGCAGCAGAACTAATCATCACCTGCACCGGCTGGATCTGGCTGAAGTTTGCCACCACACTCCGTGGCCCGTTCATCGTGACACTTCCCACCGGATTCGATCCGCTGAGAGCGCCCAACCATCCGTTGAAGCTGAAGTTGGTTGCTGGGTTTGCCGTCAACTGCACTGTAGTTCCGGGCGAATAGTAACCATCGGCCGGATTGATGTTACGCGCAATCGAACCTGAGCTCGTTGGCGCGACATCGGTCGTCAGCAGGTAATCTACGTCGAAGTTTGCAGTCAGTGTAGCCCCGTTTGCCAGAGCCGTATAGTTGAAGGGTTGGCTCGGAATGCCTTGCCAACCGGTCAGCTTGTAGCGAGTGCCGTTGTTCAACTGCGGCGAGGAGGCCCCGATGCTATGGCTGCTCCCGGGCTGCCATACAAAGCTCGCGGGCGTCGTAACGTTTGTGCCATCCACTGTCACAGTTCTACCAACGGGAATGCTGGTAACAACCGTGGGATTGACCTTGTTGTAACTGACTGGAATCACAAGATCGGGGGCAAGTGCCGAAGATACAATCAATTGCCCTGTTGAGACTCCAGTCGGTAGCGACGCGGGGTCGATGTAGACCCTGACTGTCGACGGCGTATTGCTGCTAAGTAAGGGCTCCGCCACGATCCAGCGCTGGGGGCTTCTCAACGTGAAAGGAATACCTACATTTCCGCTGGTACTCAGTGTCAGATCGGCGGAAACGGGCGCATTCCCGAATTGAGAAATGCTCCCAGGCTGCGCCGACAGGCTCGTTTGCACATTCAAAGTCACCGGAATCAAGGTCGATCCCAGGCCCTGGTTCGTCAGAGCGTCTCGTACAAGCAGGCTACAGGTATAAGTTCCTACTCCAAGTGTAAATGCCGGATCGCCCAGCCGTACTACCAGGTTCGACCCATTCAGCCCGGCGACAACCCACGCACAACCCGGATACTCAACCACTGGTGATGCACCAAGGCCAGTCAACGCAATCGTTTGGTTTGGTGGTCTCACACTGGACGAGACATTAAAGGTAATCGACGAAGGGTTGCCTATGATCCGTGGAGTGATTGTTACCGTGAAAGGGGCCGATTCACTCTCCAGATTTACTGCGTCCCCAGAGTAGCTGGCGATGTAGGTGTTGGTACCGAGTGGCAGGTTGTTCACCGCCGGCTTCACCCGATCCGAGCCTGGACCCAGGTTGGCCGCAGCCACCGTTTCCTCACCGGTGGGCAAGCCGAGCGCGTTAAATATCCGGTAAAACTTGATCGACCCAGTCGGCGATGCTTCGTTCTCAAGGATTGCAGACAAATCTATACTGGTCCCTTGCGCTGCACTGCTCACACTGGGCGAAGCCGTGAGGCTTGTGGTGCGCCGAACAAACAGTTTCAGTTGCAAGTTGAAAATTTGAGGATTCGCGGAGAATGGTGCTCTCAGGCTAAAGTCGAGCGTACCGGTGTAAACTCCCGCAGGCAGCGTGCTCGAAGTCTGCGCAAGTGCAATGCTCAAATCCGTCTCGCCATTGGCAAACGGTGAACTCGGCACATTAAAAACAATCGGCACATTGCCTACCAATTTGACTTCAACTGTGGTGCCAGGGGCCGCTGAGATCCGCAATGAGTTCGGCTGTGAAATCGGGCCACCAGGATTCATGCTGAAGATCAACTCACTCGCGCTAAACGACGCATTTGGCTTTGGCACCAGTGAGTACCCTAACCATACTTTCTGACCGGCGGCAACTTCTCTTAGCTTCTTGTTTTGCCAGCCATTGGTCGGAAATGCAAATTCATACTCAACCCCGTTGGCATTAAACTCCTGTGCACAGCGGGCATTGCCCGCCTCCAGATTCCACGGGATGCTGGACGAGGTTACCCTCCATCCGCGATCTTGCAGGGGGCTTCCGTACGGCCGCTTGATGGCGCAAGCGATCGGCAGCACAGATGAAGAGGAGAACGAGACCCACGTTCCAGTCGATGGTTCCTGGTAGGCTGGGCCATTCCGGCCGTAGTCTCCTTCACTCCAACTCCAGATCATTTCTTTCAACCGATTGTCCTCACGGTCTGCGCGACTGATGTTCAACTCATCGTTGAGGGTATGGAAGAAGTCCAGGCCGATCACCGCCACACCACAATTCGCCGCCTTCTCGACGTTGTCTTCCCACAGCAATCCCGTCGAGGCATCCCCTGAATTCGACTTGGCCCGGCCTTCCGCCACATCCCACCACGAAAGCGCTGCAAATTGCGACCGTGTTGTCTGGTTATAGCCGTCGTATGCAGTGCAGGTGTCGAAGTTCTGATCCTGAGGATGGTTGCTCACTTGCATCAATCCCGCCGCTGGCCAGACATTGACCGCTGCCCCCCTATACTCCGTATTGTTGTGCCGCACCACGATAATGGACTTCCCTGCATTTCGAATTTCCTGCAAGGTCGGCCAGCGTCCACCGCTAGTGTTCACCCGGTAAACCCGGTTCCCAAGATACAAACCCACTTCCTCTTCCAGTTTGGTGATCTCGGCAACGGGAGAGCGATTGTCGATCTTGATGTAGACCACCTGCCCGGGATTGGCATCGGTCCAATCGGCAATTTCTTTCAACACAAATCCAAAGAGCCGCGATCCATAAAATGAGAGAAAGCACGCTTCGATGTATTTGGAGTGGCACACCCGCAGCGCGGTGTCTGCCAACGGTATAGACCCGAAAAACTGTGCAAACGTTTTCGGGTCCAACTCAAGGTGTCGCGATCCAAGGTTCAATTGGTCAGTGATGGACAGCGCATGGTTGGTATAGAGTCCCGAATTGAAGCCCTGCACCGTTGTC
>CANGVB010000282.1 GCA_947456995.1 Bryobacteraceae bacterium
CGCTGCTTCAGCAGCATCGTAAAGATCAATCCAATTGGCCCCTGGCCCAGCACCAGTGCCAAATCTCCCGGCTTCACCCCAGACTGCTCCACCCCCTTCAGGCACGTATTCACCGGCTCAACAAAGCTCGCCTGCTCAAACGACACCCCTGCAGGAATCTTCTCAACTCCATGCTCGACAATCCACGGCATCACCCGCGCATACTGCGCATAACCACCACCAGCCGCCTCAAATCCAGCCGTAATGCCCACTTTCTTGTAGACGCCGCATTGCGCATATAATTTCCTCGCGCAATAAAAACATTTCTTGCAAGGAATGTGGTGAAAGCCAATCACCGCATCACCCACTGCAAACTTCGTCACACCCTCACCCACAGCCGCAACAATCCCGGCCGTTTCATGACCAAATACTCTGGGTGGCTCAAGCAACCCATACTCGATCTTCTTCAAGTCCGTATGACAGATCCCGCACGCTTCTACGCGGATCAAAATTTCTCCAGCCCCAATCTCGGGCACTGGCAATTCTTCAATTTCCACATGCTGCTTGCCGCGATAAACGGCCGCTCGCATGCGTTTAGGCAATTCCGGCGACGGATGATTCAAACGCTTCTCCAAGTTGTTGCACGGCCAGTGTCCCTTGACGCTTCAGCCGCATTAAATCAGCTATCTTCATGATGCCAGCAAATGCAATCCGGGCGGTTTGAAATTGTCCCGCTTCGTCCCGGTAAAGATTAAAGTCCAGCGGCAGATCCTCTCCTGCCAAATCGCTCACCGCCTTGATACAGGCAAACTCAATCCCATGCGCCTCACATCCATAAGCAAGTGCAGCCGCCTCCATATCGACAATTTCTGCCCCATCGTCAAACAGCTTCTTCTTGTCTCGCGCCGTCACCGCCACACGGTCCTGACTCCTCAACACCGCCGGCACTCCAGCCAAAGCCCGCGGCTCAAACGTACCCAGCGGCGATTCAATCCGCGTCACCACCCGCACATCTCCGATACCCAGTGCAGGATCCAGCGCCCCGCAAGTCCCTGCCGACACCACCAGCCGCGGCCGCTCAGCCGCAACTGCCGCATCCAGCGCCGCACGAGCCGCACGAAAGCCCGGCCCACACTCCACCACTCGGTATCCAGCCGGGATCGCCCTCGCCTCCATCCCCATCGCGCAAATCACCAAAACATCCTTCATCGCGCCCCCCTTCGAAACCACTCCACCGCACGCCCCAGCGCTCCATCCACAGCCACCGGCCGGTACCCAAGCTCACGCTCAGCCTTCGCCTGGCTCACCCACATCTTGATATGCGCATACCTCACCCCATCCAGCGCAATCCCGGGATGCTTCCCAGTAATCCCAGCCCACCACGTGGAACAATACGCCGCCGCATAAGCGATCGCATAAGGAATCTCCACCGTCGGAGCCTTCAACCCGCTCACCGCCGCCAACCGGTCCAGCATCTGCTTCAGCGTCAGATTCTCACTCCCCAGGATGTACCGCTCCCCAATCCTTCCCTTCTCCGCGGCCAGCAAATGCCCCTCTGCCACATCCGCCACATCCACGTAATTCAAACCCGTATCGATGTAGGCAGGAATTCGCCCTCCAAGAAAATCCACGATCACCTTCCCCGTCGGCGTCGGCTTGAAATCATGATCCCCCACCGGCGTAGTCGGGTTCACCACAACCACAGGCACACCCTCCTTAGCCGCTTCCAGCGCCACCTGCTCAGCCAGATACTTGGATCGCTTATAGTGCCCCTTCATATCCGCCACCCCAACCGGCGAAGCCTCATCGGCAACAAGCCCCTTGCGCATCCCCACAGCCCCCACCGTCGAGCAATACACCACGCGCTCCACGCCAGCCGCCCTCGCTGCCTCCATTACATTCCTGGTCCCCTCAACATTCGACGCATACATCTCCGCCTCATCCGCCACCCACAGCCGGTAATCTGCCGCCACATGAAACACATGGCTGCAACCCTCCATTGCCTGATCGAGCGACCCTCGATCCCTCAAATCCCCACGCACCGTCTCCACATCCAGCTCCGCAACAACACCAGATCGCGACAAGGCCCTCACCTCAACTCCGCGCTCTCTTAACTTGCGTGCAACATGCCAGCCCACAAATCCGGTGGCGCCGGTAACCAATGCTCGCCTCACCGTTTACTGGCAAAGCTCACTTCGCCTCTTTCCCGCGATTCAGATACATCGCAATCGCCATCATCGGGAAGGCATTGCGATACATGTGATAAGTCAGGTAAAACACCTTCGGAAAGCCCGTGCCGGTAGCAAGCTCTTCATCCCAGCTTCCGTCCTCGCGCTGGTTCTCGATCAGATACTCCACACCCTTGCGAACACTCTCGCTCGTGTGGTCTCCACCTGCCAGCAGGCCCATCACCGCCCACGCCGTCTGACTCGCCGTCGAAGGCCCATTCACGTAAGTATGCTTGTCATAGCTCAGGCAGGATTCGCCCCACCCGCCATCGGAATTCTGATTCGACCTCAGCCATTCCCCAGCCCGCAATACATAAACCTCGCGATCACTCACGCCCGCCTGACGCAATCCCTTCAGCGCCAAAAACGTCCCGTAAATGTAATTGACACCCCAGCGCCCGTACCACGATCCATCCTGCTCCTGCGAATCAATCAGGTACTGAATACCCCGCCGCATCGCCGGATCATTAGCCCCAATCCCGTACCGCGCCAGCGCATCGATCACTCGTCCGGTAATGTCCGGGCACGACGGATCCAGCATCGCATTATGATCAGCAAACGGGACGTCACTCAAGAATTCCCACTTGTTGTCTACGTCAAACGCAGCCCAGCCGCCATCCTTGCCCTGCATCCCGATCAGCCAGTTCACAGCACGGCGAGCAGCAGCTTCCTGCCCGGTCAGATTGGTCGCCTTGGCCTTGTCCAGGCCAATCAACACCATCGCCGTATCGTCGATATCCGGATAAAACTCGTTCGCAAATTCGAAATACCAGCCCGACGGCTCCAGCTTCGGACGCTTCACTGCCCAGTCGCCCTTGCGACGGCATTCTTTGGTCAACAGCCAGTCCGCACACCGGCTCAACGCCTGCTGCACATCCAGATTCGCCGGTGTCGCCTCTACCTCTGCCAGCGCGTAAGCCGCAATCGCCGTATCCCATACGACGGAGAAACAGGGCTGAAAGTAGAAGCCCTTCGCATCGTCATCCACCATCAGATCTTCAAAATGCTTCAGCGCGTCCACCCGGCGCTGGTCATCCTTGGCATAGCCAAGCACATCCATCGCCATCACCGAATACATCATCGGAGGATAAATCGCCGCCAAACCATCGGAATACTGCAACCGCTCCAGCATCCACTTCTCGCACTTCTCAATCGACATCGGACGCAACAGCGATTTCAGCGGAGACTTCTCATAAAGCTTCAACGCCGAATCCGCCGTATAGAAGAAGTTCTTGAAACTCCAGAATTTGTCAGCCGGCCGGAAGTCAAAACTCACCCCCGGCTTCACGATTTCCTTCAGATCAAAGCCTGCAGGCACCGGGCATCGCACATCCGACGAAGCAATAATCGACAGCGGAATCACAATCGCCCTCGACCAGCTCGACATCTCGTAAATGAAGTTACCCAGTAACATCATCTCCGGCGGTACACTCGGCACACAATCCTTCGGGTACAACCCAAACAAACTCAAATTCAGCTTCGTATAGCTGTTCGCCGCCTGTATCCCACCAAGCTCAAGAATCTGATCCCGCAGCCGTACCATCCGTTCATCGCCCGCCGGAATCCCGGCAACCTTCAACGAAAAATACGCCTTCACGCAGGCAGAAATCTCCACCGGCCCCTGCGGATAGATATTGAAACCACCATTCGGCAACTGACGCGCCAGAATCGAAGCTACCGCGCGTTCAATCGTCGGCCGTGTCGGCGGATTCCAGACACCCTTCTCCACCCGGTGCAGCCACAACTGAAACAAAATGTAATCCGACTCAAGCGTCGTATCCGCCGTCAGATCTTCCCACCAGAACCCCGCCTGATGCTGCCGGCGCAGCATAAAGTCAGACGCTTTGCGAACCGCCCCTACTGCCTTGGACGCCACTGGATCCGCATATTGAACTTGCGGACTCATCCGTTAGCGCTCACCGGCCTTAGGTTTGATATCGTATGCAGCTCTGTCGGCAGCGTAAATCGCACGTCTTCTTCCTTGATTTCCATCTCTTCCATATCTGTAAACCCATGCTCGTCCCGCAGGAACGCCATCAGTTCTTCCACCAGATTTTCTGGCGCACTCGCGCCTGCAGTGATCGATACCGTCTTGACGCCCACCAGCCACTCTGGTTTCACCTCGGTGCAATCATCCACCAAATAAGAAGGAACACCCGTCTTCTCACACACCTCTACCAGGCGCCGTGAATTCGACGAATTCTGGCTACCCACCACCAACAACAATTCACACAACGGAGCCACAGCCTTCACCGCAATCTGGCGATTCTCCGTCGCATAGCAAATATCCTGCGCCGGCGGGCCTTGGATCAACGGATACTTTTCCTTCAGCGCAGCCACAATATCGCGGGTCTCATCGAGCGACAACGTCGTCTGCGTCAGATATACAATCTTGGTCGGGTCTGGGAATGTAATCCCTGCTACGTCCTCAGGCCGTTCCACCAGAAACGTACAATCGGGCGCTTCCCCCATCGTCCCCACCACTTCGTCGTGGTTCGAGTGCCCCACCAGCGCAATCGAGAAGCCCTTCCGCGCATAGCGCACAGCTTCCAAATGCACCTTCGTCACCAGCGGACAGGTCGCATCAATCACGTTCAGCTTCCGCTCTTCAGCCTCGGTTCTCACCGCAGGAGACACCCCGTGGGCCGAAAAAATCACCCGGCATCCACTCGGCACCTCAGCCAGTTCCTCTACAAATACGGCCCCAGCCGCACGCAATTCGTCCACAACGTGTTTGTTATGAACAATCTCCTTGCGCACATATATGGGTGCCCCATACAGATCGAGTGCGATCTTGACTACATCAATCGCGCGGACCACGCCAGCGCAAAACCCTCGCGGAGACAAAAGAATGATTCTCTTGTTAGCCGTAGGACTCGTGGAAGAACTCGAGTTTGGCATCGGAATCTTCATTATAACCGACCTTTATGGTCGTGTTCGACTATTAAGTCCGCTTGGAACCACCATTCTTTGCTCCAATACGTACACGCCCCCATCCAGCTTCACCGCATCCTTCGCCGTCGTAATCAAAACCTCTCCCTTGGCCCGTAATCCAGCCAAATCCGCCGCAGAATACTCGTGATGATCCCGGAATTCCACCAATTCCACCCCGCCCAGCCCCTTCCGGTCCAGACTCTGCCGAAACGATCCCGGGTTCCCCAACCCGCAAAAAGCCACCCGCCGCCCCTCGGCAGGCAACTCCCGCAACCATTCCTCCGTGCCAACCTCAAACACTTCCTTACCCCCCATCAGCCGCTTCAATCCCGTCATCTCAACCCCAGCCCGCGCCCGCGTCACCACAAACACATCCGCCCTCGCAAGAGCCGAAAGCGGCTCCCGCAAATACCCCATCGGCGGCACACCCCACCCCGGAAACGGCCGCAACCCGTCCACACAAACGATATCCAGATCCCGATGAAGCCCCCGGTGCTGAAACCCGTCATCCAGCAAAATC
>CANGVB010000283.1 GCA_947456995.1 Bryobacteraceae bacterium
AGTTGAAGAAATTTGTCGGGCGGGGCGGGATGGGGGAAGTCTACCTTGCCCAGGACCGGGAGCTGGAAGTGCAGGTGGCACTGAAGACGGTGCGCGCGGGGCTGCTGGGAACACAAGGGGTGGCGCGATTCAAGCGGGAAGTGCAATTGTCTCGACAGGTGACACACCCGAATATTTGCCGTGTTTTTGATGTGGGCAGAGAAGACGTGAACGGGCAGGCGGTAACGTTTTTGACGATGGAGTTTCTGGAGGGGGAGACGCTTGCGCAGCATTTGACGACCCAGGGGAAGATGAGCCTGGAGATGGCCGAGCCGCTGGTGCGCCAACTGGCGGCTGGGCTATCAGCTTTGCATGAGAAGGGGATCATGCACCGGGATCTGAAACCGGCGAATGTGATGCTGGTGGGGTCTCGGCTTTGCATCATGGACTTTGGACTGGCGCGTGTATTTGAAGGCGAGGGATCAGACGCACGGTATACACAGACGGGGGCGATTCTGGGGACGCCGGGTTATATGGCACCTGAGCAGTTGATGGGAGAAACAGCTACGGCTGCAAGTGACATCTATGCGATGGGGCTGTTGATTTTTGAGATGGTGACGGGGAAGAAGGGGTCGCTGGTGGATACGCTGGCCGCGGGGAAGACGGGATTGCCGGCGAATTGGGAAGCGGTGATTTTGAGTTGCGTGGCGCGGGATGCGAGTTTGAGGCCGAAGACGGCAGTGGAGGCGCTGGCGGGTTTGTCTGTGGTGGAGCCCAAGAAGCGTAATCCGCTGTTGCTGGCAGGGGCGGCTGTGATGATTGTGGCTGGGTTGATCTCGATCCCGCTGTTGAGGACGGGTGGTGGAGGTGCTTCCCTGCCCCAGAGCGCAGTGAGTGTGAACGACGATATTCTTCGGGCCAGACGATTACTGGAGCGCTATTACAAGCCACAGAATGTACTGGAGGCAATGAAGACGCTGGAGAAGGTGGTAGCGGAGAACCCGAATCTTGCTCTGGGACACGCGACACTGGGGGCGGCAAAGTTTCGACTCTTTGTCGATACCAAGGACGTGAAGTTGCTTGAGGCCGCGCAGGAGGCATGCAAACGGGCCATTGAGCTGGATGGGGAGATGGCGGAACCGCATGTGACACTGGGGAATATTTACCTGTCGACGGCGAGAAAAGATTTAGCCCGGTCTGAATTGAGTACGGCCTTGAAGCTGGATTCCAGGTCAGCAGATGTGCATTTTGGATTGGCACAGTTATACAGGGCAGAAGGCAGAAAGGCCGAGCAGGAAGAAGCGATCCAGAAGGCGATCGATCTGGCCCCGGAGAATTGGGCACTTCATAACTGGAGAAGCGGGGAGTTGCGCGACCAAGGCAAGTATGATGAGGCGATTGCCGAACTTACAATTGCTGAAAAGCTGATGCCGGATAACCCGCTGATCTATAACAATCTTGGCGTTGTGCACTTACGGAAAAGAGATTTTGGCAAAGCCCGCGCGGCTTTTGAGAAATCGATTGAGATTGAGCCGAGGGCGAGAACAATCGGGAATCTTGGGAGCGTTTACTATCTGGAAGAAAATTACGTTGAAGCAGCAAAGGTTTTAAGGAAGGCGGCGGATCTGGAGCCGAAGAACTATTTGCCGCGAGCGAATCTGGCGGCAGCACTGGATCGAACGGCCGCGACCAGGGCAGAAGCAATTGTTGAGTACCGAAAGGCAATCGAGTTGGGTGAGCCACTGCTTGAGGCCACGCCTAATGATGAAAGACTGCTTGGGAATCTCGCAAGCTACCACTCCGTATTGGGGAACCGGGAGAAGGCGACGGCGATGATTCGTAGGGCGATTGCACTGGACCCGGAGAATCCCAATGTTGCGCAGCGGGCGATTGTAGTTTACGAATTCTTGAAAGACCGGCAACAGGCACTGGTGTGGGCAGCGAGAGCATTGAAGAACGGGTATCCGCTGGAATCACTGAAGAGTGATCCGGAGTTGGCGGGTTTGGTAGCAGATCCGCGCTTTCAGAAGTTAGAAGGGAATGAGAAGGAGAAAAGAAAATGAATATTGAAAACGTAGAGTTTGCAACCGTAAATTTGATGCCGGGAGTCTTGCCACCGGAAGAGGAGGAGGAACGCCCTAGCTCATTTCCGATCGATCCGATTCCGGACGATACGAAGAGCGATGAAGATGTGCCGGTTTCGTTTCCGATCGTGGATCCAGTGACGGATGATACCAAGCAGGAAGAAGACCGGCCGCTATCGTTTCCGATCGATCCGATCCCGGATGACACGGGAGTCAAAGGCTAGCCTCGGTATCAATTGAACGAGGAATAGGGCTGGTACTTAAGAAGAGTGCCAGCCCCAATTGCATAAGTGGAGCTTCAAGATGAACGAGACAATCCTGACATTCAATGGCATTGACCTGGATACGGGGGGCTATCTGCATGCGCCGATGACGGCGAGGCAGTTGCGGACTCTGGCGACCGGTGGGACGGTTGACGAGAAAGAACTTGATGAGCTCAGGCAATATTGGGAAAGTCGCGGGCCGCACTTCGGGATGGTGGAGGGGCGGGACTACAAGAAGCTGGATGAGGCGGGCTGGGGTGTGATCTTTGCGGCGGAGCCGGAGCCTGGGGTGTATGAGGCGTTGAAGCCGCTGCTCGAGCTGCGCAAGGAGCAGGCGTCGAAGAAAGATGAGCGGCTCTATAAGGAATATACGGGGGTGAGCGGGTATCAGCCGAGAGACACGAAGCGGATGTTTCTCAAGCGTGGGGGCGCGCAAGTGTCTGGTGTGGTGGACCCAACGCGGATGCCGTATTATCTGTTAATTGTTGGGGACCCGGAGGTGATCCCTTATGAGTTTCAGTATCAGATGGATGTGCAGTATGGGGTGGGGAGATTGCATTTTGACCGGGTGGAAGATTATGCGCAATATGCGGCGAGCGTGATTGCGGCCGAGACGGGAAAGATACAGTTGCCGCGCAAGGCGACGTTCTTTGGGGTGAATAAGGAGGGGGACCCGCCGACGCAATTGAGTGCGAAGTTTTTGGTGGATCCGTTGCACAAAGCAGTGGTGAAGGACCAGACGGGGAAGTGGGCGATTGATCTGGTGGGGGGTGAGGCAGCTACGAAGGCACGGTTGGGGGCTTTGATGGGTGGAAGCGAGGCTCCGGCATTTTTGTTTACAGCCAGCCACGGGGTGGGCGGGAGCAATGGTTCTCCGAAGCAGATGCCGTATCAGGGTGCGCTGGTGTGTCAGGAGCATCCGGGGCCTGGATTTAGAGGGGATTCGCGGCCGTTTTGTTTTGCAGGGGAGGATTTGTCGAGTGATGCGCGGCTGGGTGGAACGATTGCGATGATGTTTGCCTGCTATGGGGCTGGGACGCCCAAGTTTAACGACTTCCGACAGAACGATGGTCAGGCAACAGCGGGCCAGATTGCACCGAAGGCTTTTGTGGCGGCGTTGCCGAAGGCGATGCTATCGCATCCGAAGGGTGGAGCGCTGGCAGTGATTGGGCATGTGGAGCGGGCGTGGACCTGCTCGTTTTTGAACGGGAAGTCATCTACGCAGACATCGACGTTTGAGAGCTCAGTGAAGAAGCTGCTGGATGGATATCCGGTGGGTTATGCGATGGAGGAATTCAATAGCAAGTATGCGGAGTTGAGTAGCGAGTTGCTGGAGATGATCACGCTGCTGAAGGTGCAGGAGAAGTTGAAGGCAGACCCGACTGAGCAGTTTGTCAATAACTGGACTGAGAACTATGACGCTCGCAACTACTCGGTGGTGGGGGACCCGGCGGTGCGGATGCCGGTGGTGGCGACGGATGCAGTAGCGCCGGTGGAGCGTGAGTCGGTAACGGTGAATTTTGTTGCGCCGGTTGTGATGGCGCAGCCTGTGGTGAGTGATGGAGAAGTCAGAGAGATTTTTTCCGGGTTTGAGGTGGTGAGTGGGTCTGGAAGTGGCAGACTTGTGACCCGGGTTGAAGGCGACAGTGCAAAAGATTGGGCTACACATAGAGCAGCAGTTGAAGCAGAGATTGAACGGCGCAAGAAGGTATAGTCGGCGATACTGGGGGCATGAAGATTGCTCTGGTGATGGTTGGCCTGGTGGTGCTGGGTGTGGTGCTGGCGCTGCTTTATGGGCGGAGCCGGTGGCAGGGCGGGACACGGCAGTTGCGGACAGCGATTCTGGCGGGGCAGATGAGGGCGGAGCCGTCGCATTATGATTCGCGGGAGGTGATGGGGTTGCCTTCGCCGGTGCGGAGGTATTTTGAGGCTGTGTTGACGGATGGGCAGCCGATGATTTTGAAGATGGAGATGGAGCAGGAGGGGAGCTTCAATATGGGCGAGAGCGTGGCGCAGTGGAAGCCGTTTCGTGCGTCGCAGTTGAGTGTGATGCGGGTGCCGGGTTTTGATTGGGATGCCACGATTGCGATGATGCCCGGGGTACCCGTGTTTGTACATGATGCTTATGTTGGCGGGCAAGGAATCTTGCAGGCGGAGTTGGCGGGATTGAAATCGCTGGCGAGCGTTAGTGGAAGCCCAGAGGCGGCTGAAGGGGAGCTGATGCGGTTTCTCGCGGAGAGCCCCTGGTATCCGACGCGATTGTTGCCAAGCCAGGGAGTGAAGTGGGAAGCGGTGAGCGATCGAGTGGCGAAGGCGACGCTTGTCGATGCCGGTTCGCGGTGCAGCCTGGAGTTTTACTTTGGCGAGGACGGGTTTGTGGAACGGGTTCGTGCGGCGGCCCGATACAGAACTGTTGGGGAGAAGCTGGAGGCAGCGCCCTGGGAGGGGCGGTTTTCGAATTATCAGTCTCGCGACGGTATGAGAGTGCCGCTGGAGGGTGAGGTGTCTTGGATGCTGCCGAGCGGAGCCTGGCCTTATTGGCGTGGGAAGGTGGCAAGGGTCAGTTATGAATTTGCAAGTTCTCTCTAGAAGGCTTGTAGCTAATTGGTGGGTGTTAGAGTCACAGGAATGAGTAGTCCGACGACGATACCGGTGGAGAGGGATCAGGATACCGGAGTGCATGGGCCCCGGATTCGGTGCCCGAAATGCGGGTGGAAACCGCAGCCTAGCGACTTGTGGAGTTGTAGCTGCGGACATGCCTGGCATACGTTTGATACAGGTGGAGTGTGCCCGAGTTGTATCAAGCAGTGGACGATGACTCAGTGTTTGAGTTGTCATGAGTTTTCGGCACATTCGGATTGGTATGAATATGACTAAACAAATCGAATTGAAGATTGAAGGCATGCACTGTGACGGGTGTGTGCGTAGAGTGACGGCGCTGCTGAAGCGTGTGGATGGGGTAGACGTTGAATCGGTAGTAGTGGGTGAGGCGAAGGTGCTGGCTCGCGACGGGGTGGAGCGGGCGGAGCTGGGAAAGGCAGGGGAGGGTGGCGGATGTAAAGTTGCGAGTTGAACTGCAGATCGAAGGGATGACTTGCGCCGCTTGCTCGATCTTTGTCGAGAAGACGCTGGTGGAGCAGGCAGGGGTGAGCCGGGCCAGTGTGAACCTGATGATGAATCAGGCGGTGGTGGAGTTTGACCCTGGGGTTGTTAGCGCCGAGCAGTTGCGGCTGGCGGTAGAAGAGACCGGATATGGGGCGAGTTTGCCGGTTGAGGGGAGGACGGCGGTTGAAGAGGAAGACGCGCGCGAGGTGACGCTGGCGGCGGAGTA
>CANGVB010000284.1 GCA_947456995.1 Bryobacteraceae bacterium
AGACGGGTAGAACGCCTGCGGCTGTGCCGTGCGGCTGAAGCCGGTGAGGAAGAAGATGTCGAAGAGAAGAACAGCGCCAACTAAGTCGAAGTTCGGCCACGTGGCGATTGCCGGCAGACCAAATGCAGGCAAGAGTACACTGCTTAACGGACTGCTGGGATCAAAACTGGCCATTGTGTCGGCCAAGCCGCAGACGACCAGATCCAGCATCATGGGAGTGGTAACCGAGGACGCGGGTCAAATCGTGTTTTTTGATACACCCGGAATCCACAAGAGCGATACGCTGATCAATCGCCGGATGATGCAGAGCGTGCGTGCAGCGCTGGAGGGCAAGGATCTGCTGATCTACGTTGCCGATGCAACCTTGATGGCAGATCAGGGAGAACTGGCCGAGGATGAAAAAGAAGCGCTCGACGCATTGCGGCGTGCTCGCGAGGGTAATCCGGTGCCGGCGTTTCTGGTCTTGAACAAGATCGATCAAATCTCCGACAAGAGATTGCTGCTACCTAGGATTGAGGCGTTTCAGGCAGCCTTCCCGTTTGAGGCGCTGATCCCGGTTTCAGCGCGCAAGGGCGAAGGGGTGGCTGGCTTGAAAAAGGCAATCTTCGAGAAGTTGCCGGAGGGCGAGCCACGATTTGAAGCAGATTATTTGACCGACATGCCGGAGCGCAACATCGCAGCGGAAATCATTCGCGAAAAGATTTTGCACTTTACGGGTGACGAAGTACCGCATAGCGTTGCCGTGGTGGTGGATCAGTGGGAAGAAAAGCCGAATCTGGCCCGTGTCACCGCTAGCATCATTGTGGAGCGTGAGGGGCAGAAGCCGATTCTGATTGGCGCAAAGGGCGCAATGATCAAGAAGATCGGAACCGAGGCGCGGAAAGATCTGGAAGAGATTCTCGGCCGGAAGTTTTATCTCGAGCTGTTTGTGAAGGTAAAGCCGAAGTGGCGAGAAAATGAATCATTCCTGAACGAATTGGGATGGCAGAATACGAGTGAGGTGAAATGACCAAATTTTTAGTAGTGGTGGCGACATTGTTCGCCCTGATGCTTCCGGCATCTGCTCAGAAAAAGAATAGTGACGAGCAGATTTACGATCAGGTAAGAATGCGGCTTGCGAACGATCCTGATATAAAGGGCGGCAACCTGGATGTCGAAGTAAAGAGCGGAGTCGTTACCGTCAAAGGGCGAGTCGACAAAGAGCGCGCACAGCAGAAGATCGAAAAGGTCGCAAAAAAAGTTAAAGGCGTCAGCTCAGTAGTAAATCAGGTGAAAGTAGAGCCATAAATGAAAGTTGCGGTGATTGGGACGGGCTATGTTGGCCTCACCACGGGGGTATGTCTGGCATTCGTTGGCCATGATGTGCACTGCCTTGATGTTGATGAGCGGAAGGTTGAGGCACTCAGGGCTGGACAAATACCGATTTTCGAGCCAAACCTGCAGGAACTGATGCAGGAAAGCATAGACCGTCTGCACTTTACCAGCAAGTACGAAGAAGCGATCCCAGATGCTGAGATTGTATTCATCGCTGTAGGGACGCCGAGTTTGCCTGATGGACAACCTGACTTGAAGTATCTTCGGAGCGCAAGTGAAAGCCTCGGCAAACACCTGGACTCTGCATTTACAGTAGTGGTGAACAAGTCGACCGTTCCGATTGGCAGCGGCAATTGGGTGGGGGCGCTGATCCGCGAATCACAAAAGGTGGCTGGCAAGAGCGCGCCGTTTGCTGTGGCATCGAATCCAGAATTCTTGCGGGAAGGGTCGGCCATCGCTGATTCACTTTATCCGGATCGCATTGTGATTGGTGCCGACAACGGACGTGCGCTTGAATTGCTTTATACGCTATATAGACCTGTGATTGATCAAAACTTTGCGGCACCTGCCTTCTGCCCCCGGCAGGAAGGGTTTGGCGCGGTAGCCCTTGTATCGACTGATCTGGCCAGTGCGGAATTGATCAAGTATGCGGCCAATGCTTTTCTGGCAACCAAGATCAGCTTCATTAATGAAATTGGTTTGCTTGCAGGGAAGGTGGGTGCAGATATCCAGCACATCGCTCGAGGCATTGGGCTCGATTCACGCATCGGCAACCGGTTTCTGCATGCGGGCCTTGGCTGGGGCGGAAGCTGCTTTGCCAAAGATACTGCGGCATTGTCGGCGACAGCGAAAGAGTATGGCCTGGGTATGGGAATTGTGGAGGCAGCACGTACTGTCAATTTCAGTATGCGGGAACGAGTAATCGACAAGCTGCTGGAGTCTCTGAAGATTATCAAGGGCCGCAATATTGCCGTTCTGGGACTGGCATTCAAACCAAATACAGACGACCTGCGAGATGCCCCGGCAATCGATATCATCCGGCGATTGAGGGATCGTGGCGTGATTGTGACAGCGCATGATCCGATTGCCATGGACAGGTTCCGGGTGGAGCATCCCGATTTAGCGGGGATTTTGAGCAGCACTGCCGAAGAGGCCATCGCTGACAGCGATGCTGTGGTTTTGGCTACGGAGTGGAGCGAGTACAGGGAACTCGACTGGACTGCACTTGCCAGTAGTTCCCGTCAGCAGAATATTCTCGACACCCGATGGATTCTCGACAGCGAAAGCATGAAGAAGGCTGGCTGGAATCTGATGCGGATCCCATAGCTATGAGTCTGCACCTACGCCCCGCGGCCAGCAATGACGTGGGAACCATTTTCCAATTGATTCGAGATCTGGCAGTTTATGAAAAGCTACTGGATGAATGCGTATCGACAGAAGAGCTTCTATTGCTGCATCTGTTTGGGGAGCATCCCAAGGCTGAAGTCGTGCTTGCCGAATGGGATCACGAGGTGATTGGATTCGCCCTCTTCTTTCATACCTTTTCAACGTTTCTGGGTAAGCCCGGGATCTACCTCGAAGATCTCTTTGTAAAGCCGGAGCATCGCGGCAAGGGCGCAGGCAAGGCGCTACTGGTGCATCTGGCTCGGCTTGCTGCGCTGCGTGGCTGCGGCAGAGTAGAGTGGAGTGTCCTGGACTGGAATGAGCCCAGCATCGGCTTCTACGAAAGTCTTGGAGCCAGACGTCTCGACGATTGGAGCAAGTTTCGCCTCGCAGGGGCCGAGCTCGAGAAGCTGGCAAATCCTGAACGAAATTGAAACACTACGCTCATCGCATTGAAACCTGAGCTTGTTAGCGTCGGATCTGATCATGATCAGACGCATATCGATATCCATGACGCTGCTGGCTGCAGCGGCTTTCTCGCAAGCAGGCCCTGCTGGGCCGGACCCCGCAATTCTTCAAACCCTTCTCGGCCGCCACAAGCCCGTAGCTCAGCGCTTTGAATTTGCCGCGATTGGCGACCAACATTACGGTGCAGCCGGGATCGCCAAATGGCCGGCTTTGCAGACTTCGATCAACCGGTCCACAAACATTCAGTTTGTAGTGCATACCGGTGATATCAAATCTGGCAGCACTGTGTGCGATAACGCGATGTTCGCTAACAGACTTGCCGATTTCAACAGATTTGAAATGCCGATGATACTCACCCCTGGCGACAATGAATGGACCGATTGTCATCGGGAAAACAACGGAAGCTACGATTCACTGGAGCGGCTGGATTACTTGCGGCGCATCTTCTACACGGACAATCAGAGCCTGGGCCGCAGAAAAATTACCCTGAGCCAGCAGAGCGAAGATAGACGTTATTCAAAGTACGTTGAGAACTCGATGTGGAGCCAGGGGAACATCCTGTTTGCGATGGTGCATCTTGTTGGCAGCAACGACAACTTTGGCCGCAACGCCGTCAACGATGCCGAATGGCGCGAACGTAGCGCAGCCAACTTCAACTGGCTCAAAACCATCTTCAGTGTCGCTCGCGACAACGAATTCGCCGGAGTCGTTCTTGTGATGCAGGCAAACCCTGGCTTCCTTGGAAGCAGAGTACGCGTGAGCCAGCTTGAGTCTGGTCTGCGGGACAGCTTCTACGTAATCGAAGACGAAGCCATCACCTTCCGCAAGCCTGTGCTGATGATTCATGGCGACTCCCATGAGTTTCACTACGACAAGCCGCTGCTCGGGGCCCGCTCTGGCCTCCCAATCGACAATCTGATGCGAGTGGAAGTACCGGGTAGCGCTGATGTTCATTGGGTGCGGATTACAGCCGACCCGGCAAAGACACAGCTATTCAGCGTTGAGCATGTAGACGTAGTTGAGAACTACTTCAACCAGACACGACCTTAACCGACCGCAAGCAAACCAGGCCCGGCGGAATAAAATCCGCTGGGCCTTTTTTGTCCACTCTTTTGAATTTGGATGCAGGAACAGATCGAGCGTGCGATTCATTTTTCCTTGATGTATAGTAATAGCTACTCCACGTACCACGAGTCCTGTGTGAAACCACACTTGCGCTCGGCCCGCCTTTTCGCCCCGGCCCCTCGACAGAAACCTTCAGGAGAGATCCCCATGCTTGCTTCTATGCCAGAAATGAAAGGCTTTTCCCGTCGTCACGTACTACGTGCGGCCAGTCTATTGTCAGCGGGCGCTGCCCTGCCCTTTTACAACGAATTCGCCATGGCGCAAGATGCAGCCGAGCGTCCTCGCGGGATGCGCGCGCCGATGCCGGCCGATGCAGTGAGAATCGGGTCGAACGAGAATCCGTTGGGGCCTTGCGCGGAAGCTTGCGAAGCGATTGCGAAGATCGCCAAGTACGGCGGGCGCTACTCTCCGTTCAACGAACAGGGTGATTTTGTGAAGGCGGTTGCCGAAGTCGAAGGGCTGAAGCCGGAATACATTGCACCCTACGCAGGTTCGAGCGATCCTTTGCATCGCGCAGTACTTGCATTTACATCTCCCACCAAGGGTTTCGTGATGAGCGACCCGGGCTATGAATCGGGCGCTGGTTCAGCCAAGTTTGTTGGCGTCAAGGTTACGCGTGTGCCCCTGATGAAGGGAACCTATGCGCACGACGTGAAGGCGATGCTGGCGGCAGACCCGAATGCCGGTGTTTATTACATCTGCAATCCCAACAACCCGACAGGCACGATCACCAAGCGCGAAGACATCGAATGGCTGATTGCCAACAAGAACAAAGATTCGATCGTATTGCTCGACGAAGCCTACATCCATTTCTCGCAGGAAATGCCCGGCAGCGATTTGGTGGCCAAGGACAAGGACGTAGTGGTTCTGCGCACCTGGTCGAAGGCTTACGGCATGGCGGGAATCCGTTGCGGAACGGCCATGGGACGTCCGGACCTGCTGGCCAAGATGCGTCCTTATGGTGCTGGCATGCTGCCCATCACAGGACTGGTAGCGGGTACGGCCAGCGTGAAGTCGAAGAACCTGATTGCGGATCGCAGAGCGATCAATACGAAGGTTCGTGAGGACGTGCTTGAATTCCTCGAGAAGAAGAGCATCAAGTACATCCCAAGCGTATCGAACAAGTTCATGATGGAAGCTGGCCGGCCGGGAGCTGAGCTCACCAGGGCGCTGGCGCAGGAGAAGGTCTTCATTGGCCGCACCTGGCCGGTTTGGCCGACGATGGTACGTGTTTCGATCGGAACGCAAGCCGATATGGACAAGTTCAAGACGGCTCTCAGCAAAGTGCTTAGCTAGACTGCACCCAATTGGTTAGAAAGGGGCCTATCCTCCGGGATGGGCCCTTTTTCTTTGGTACAAACTAA
>CANGVB010000285.1 GCA_947456995.1 Bryobacteraceae bacterium
GCCGACAATGCTCGGCGAAAAGCGGAAGAGCGCTTCCGCGTTGGGCCCGACGGCGAGAATCGAGTCCTTGCCTGGCTTCAGCTTCCAGCCAGCGGCTTCCAGTTGAGCCGTGCGAATGCGGATGCCGGCTTCGGGTGAGGAAATCTCAATTCTTTTGACATCGCGCAGGAGTGTTCGCTCACGTACGGTATCAAGCCCAAGCTTCGCGCAATAGGCAGTGAGGATATCGCGCTGCAGGATTGTGTTTGGTGTCGTGGGGTTCCAGCGACGCACAAAGTCTGGTGCGTATTGCATGGCAAAGAGCCGCAGCCCCGGTACAACAGAGCTGGCCCGAGTCTCTTCAAAGCTCGTCATCTGGAACCAGTCGATGGGCTGGCCTTCGAGTTGCCGGGTGACCATGCTGGTGATGCTGGGGCGGAGTTTCTGCCAATCAAGACGCAGGCGGCTCGAGCCATCGGATTGCTCAAGCCCAAGGGCCAGGCCAGCATCGCCCGGCTTGCGATCGCCCGTGTTTTCTTCGAAAAATTCAAAGTAGGTCTGATCGCCGTAGAAGTAAAGCCCAGAGTAGGTGCTGTCGTTACGCACAGTGGTGCGCTTCTCGAAAGGCGCGAAACTGTTCTTCAAAAAAGAGTTGGCCTCGATCGCGGCGTAGGTTTGCGAATCGACCGTTACGTAGAAGTGATTGAGCAGTGTGGTGAGCGGGCGAGGCTGCGCACCGAGAAGAGAAGCAGCAGCAAGAAAAGAGCGGCGCTTCAGCATCGCCTATTGCTTGGGAGGATCAACCTTGATGATGACCTCGCCCTTTTTGGCTTTGCCAAGCTGGCGGCGCACTTCCAGTTCTTGCGTCTGGGAATCGCGCTCGAGCGCTCCCACACGGTAACGCAACTCATCACGCTCACGCGCGAGATTCGCATTTTGGGTTTCAAGAACCTGCAGATCCTGGCGCTGCTTAAGCAAAGCAGGCACGCCATTCGGACCCAGTAGTGCAACGACTACATACACACCTGCAGTCAAGAGCCCAAGGGCAAGACCGGCGCGGCGGATGATCGTGGATTCAAACATGGAGAGAAGACTACTCTTGTTTATAAACCGTAAGTGACGAGAAGGCAAATGAAGTTTGTGATTTTGGCGAATATAGCTTCGTTTCAGGGCCTGTTTTGGGAGCTTGAAACAGGTTGGCGATCTTTGTGGTCATAGACCGTTGAGGAACTGACCTCTTTCGTCCAGAGTGTGATAGTCTCGGCTAGTTTATGCAGCCAAGCCAAACCAGACACTGGGTGATTGTTTTCGCCGTAGTCCTATCGATCATTACCTATATTGATCGAGTATCCATTTCCTTCGCCGGCCCCAAAATGCGAGAGGATTTGGGGCTGGATTCTACACAGTTTGGCTGGGTGCTGGCGAGTTTCGCCTGGGCTTACGCTCTGTTTGAAATCCCGGGCGGCTGGCTCGGCGACAAGATGGGCCCGCGCAAGGTCCTGACGCGTATCGTATTGTGGTGGAGCTTCTTTACCGCAGCCACCGGCTGGGCCATGAGTTATGTCTACCTGCTGGTTGTGCGGGCGCTTTTCGGTGCCGGAGAAGCAGGGGCTTTCCCCAACATCACCAAAGCATTTTCAACCTGGCTTCCGCCCGCAGAAAAGAGCAGGGCGCAAGGCATCGTCTGGATGAGCGCCCGCTGGGGTGGAGCATTTACTCCCCTTCTGATGGCCGCCCTTTTCCAGATGATCGACTGGCGCACCGCATTTCAACTCTTTGGCTGCCTCGGCGTAGTTTGGGCCGCCGTCTTCTACTTCTGGTATCGCGATAATCCGAAGGATCACAAGAGCGTCAACGCTGCCGAACTCGAGATTATCGGCGACAGCATCAAAATGGCCGACGACCATGGCAGCGTGCCTTGGGGCCGCTTTGCCGGATCAAGCAGCATCTGGCTGCTCTGGATCCAATACTTCATGTTGAGCTACGGCTGGTACTTCTACATCACCTGGTTCCCAACCTATCTGAAAGACTCCCTGAACTTCGACCTCAAAGCCGGCGGCGCAGTACTCAGCGGCATGCCGCTCTTCCTTGGCGGCATCGGCTGCCTGGTAAGCGGCTTCATCACACCCAAGCTCGCTGCGATGCTGGGGGATGCCCGTAAGGCACGCAAGATTGTCGCCGTATTCGGAATGACGATGGCCGGAATCCTGCTCATCGTTGCCATGCAACTGAGAGAGCCGCTGGTAATCGTTGGCGTCATCGCAATGGCGAGCTTCTGCAATGACCTCGTAATGCCTCCAGCCTGGAATACCTGTATGGATGTGGGCGGCAAGTTTGCCGGAACGTTATCCGGCAGCATGAATATGATGGGCAATTTCGCCGGCGGCGTAGCGCCTGTCGTGATTGGCTACGTGCTTAAGCAGACCGGTAACGACTTCACTATAACTGTCTATATTTCCGCGACAGCTTACTTTATCGGTGCACTTTGCTGGCTCGGGATTGACTCCACAAAGGCTCTCGACCACAAGGACTAAAGCTGTGAAGCGCTGGTTGAGGCGAGCAGTCCGTTGGCTTCTGCTGCTGTTACTGGCAGTGGTGCTCGCCTATGAAGAAATCCAGTGGCGGCTGTCGTTTGTCTTTGCCTGGCTTGGCAAATTACCAGTCCTGCACAGTATTGAAAACTGGGCGCGCAGGCTGCCTCCTTATGGCGCACTAGCGCTATTTCTGGTGCCATCGGTTGTACTCTTCCCTCTCAAAATGCTGGCCCTCTACTGGTTGGCCAGCGGACAAAAAATTCTCGGCATCAGCACAATCTTTGCCGCCAAGGTGATGGGTACGGCACTGGTGGCACGCATTTTCCAGCTCACCCGTGGAGCCTTGCTGACCATTGGCTGGTGCCGGTGGCTGTTTGACAAGATCTCGGCGCTAAGGGAGGCTGCCTACGGGGTTTGGAGGAGCTTTCCTGTCGTACGCTGGTGGAAGGCGCGATGGGCAAAGGAGAAGGCGCGTGGTGGCTTCTGGAAGCGCCGCTGGATGGCTCTGCGCGAGCGTGTTAAGCCGCGTGTAAAAAGCCTGTAAAGCCTGGGCGTTGCGGTAACTGGATACGCCTGCCTCTTCGTCGACACAGGAGACAAGCATGAAACCGAATCAACAGATTTTGAGACGCAGCTGGTTGTTCAGTGCCATGGCTGCCTTTGCACAAGCGGGCACCAGACAGATTGAAACATTTCGTAAAGAAAACGTTTTGGGGACTTCCCTCGAGTTTCAGGTCATAGGTGCGGGCGCAAAAGCCTTTGATGCCTGTCTTGCCGAAGTGGAGCGGCTGCGCTTGATTCTGAGCACATACGACAAAAGCAGCGCCCTTTCGCAATGGCAACTGCGTGGGAAGACTGGGCCGGTGCCCGCAGAAATCAGGGAATTACTGGATCAATATGCCCTTTGGAAAAAGCGCAGCGGCGGGGCCATCTCCAGCTCTATCGGCCAGAAACTCGATGTAAACGCACTAGGCAAGAGTTTCATCGTAGAACGTGCAATCGATGCCGCCCTGAAGGCAGCGCCAGAGGCAGGCGGAATGCTACTCAACATCGGCGGAGACATTGCCGTGCGTGGCGGGGCCTGGCGGATTGGAGTCGCTAACCCGCTGCGGTGGCACGAAAACGCTGAACCGGTGGACGAGTTTGAATTGCGATCCGGGGCAGTGACAACCAGTGGCGGCTATGAACGTGGCGCAAGTCACCTGATCGACCCGCGAACGGGGATGACGGCAACCGGAGCCTTATCGGCCACGGTATTGGCAGCAGATTCTGTGACGGCGAATGCCCTTTCCACCGCGCTATGCGTACTGGATGAGCAGGCAGGGCGCCGTCTGGTGGAGAGCACTGCAGGAGCGGCTTGTCTGGTGCTTCGGCTCGACGGGACAACATGGCAGAGCGGGGGCTTCGAGCCCGTCTTCAAAACCGCAGTCGCCGCGGCCTGGCCAAAGAATCAACAAGTCACGATCACGCTGACGTTGAAGGCCATCGAAGGCTATCGGGTACGCAGACCCTACGTCGCAGTCTGGGCGGAAGATCCGGCTGGGAAGGTGGTTCGCAACATCACAGTCTGGACAGAGAAGCGGCGCTGGCTGCCAGACCTCTTCGAGTGGTGGAAGAAGAGCGGCTCTGCTGGCGGCGGCTCCAGCGTCACCCGCGCTACCCGGCCCCCAGGGCGCTACCAGTTGCTCTGGGATGGCCTGGACGATGCCGGGCAGCCTCTACCCGCAGGCAAGTACCGCATCGTCGTTGAGAGCAATCGCGAACATGGCAGCTATGCCAAAGAGAGTGGCGTTATCGAATGCGGCGCGAATCCATCAAAGGTAATGCTCAAAGAGAATGGCGAGTTTGAAGCAGTGGAACTCAGCTACGGCCCTGGTGGACAATCTGCATGAGTGTCCTGGCCAAGAGCCTGATGAAGTGGAGCCGCAATCTGCACATCTACGTTTCTCTGCTCGGCTTCACGCTTTTTCTCTTCTTTGCCCTCAGCGGCATACAACTCACGCATGAATCCTTCGGGCTGGACCACGCACAGGCAAGCGACGAAGCAATCAACCTGCCCCGAGAACTTGTCCAGCAAGCCCAACGGGAACAGGTGCTCGAACGGCTTAAAACCGGCCTTGGCGTGGACCGCTTCGAGGTGAGAGAAAACGAAATCGAAATTTCCATGATGAGCCCGGGTGAGCGAGCGCAGATTCGCATCGACAGGGCGACGGGCAAAGGCGAGATCCATCGCGAGCGCAGGGGTTGGATTGGGGCAATGGCGGACTTGCACAAGGGCGCAGCCACAGGCTGGGTATGGCGACTGCTGATGGACATCACCTGCGTATGGATTGTGGTGAGTTCAATCACCGGGTTCCTGATGGTGCTCTCTCTGCCGAAGCGCAAAGCCTGGGGCTTGATCAGTGCTGCGGCAGGTACGCTTTTGGCTGTAGCCGCCTATGCGCTTATTCCGGTGGGATGAGGCGAAGCATGCCGAAGTTGACGCTCAATTCGCGGTCGTCATTGGGCGCGCTCCAGACCGGGCTAACCCGAATCTCCAACTCGTAACGAGGGGCATCCGGCAAATTCGCTTCAAGGGCAAAGAGGCCGTTGCGATCCAGCGGCCAGGCCTTGAGCGGAAGACCGTTTACAAAGACTTCAACAATCGGGCGTGGGCTGGCCAGAAAGATTGCTTCCGGGGCAAAGCCGCGCAAGCGCAAACGCTGTTCCCCACCCTTGATGTTTTCAAGCCAAGCCGAAGCTCGAGCACCAACCCATCTGTACTTGTTGCCGTAAACGCCCTCAAGATCATGCCAACCATGTCCGAGGTGTTTCTCATGCGAGGGGAGCGAGAAGTCGATGATGTCGCCGCGATCCCCTGGATAGAGTTCGCGTTTGTCGTGAGAAGGCAGAAGGTTATAGACACCCTCGTTGAGGCTTGCTTCGTAAGAGCAGGAATCGCAACGCAGGGTCAGGTCTGCGCCTTTTTGCAGGTTGCCTGAGCAGTCAGGGCAACGGAAGAGAGTTTCAAAACTGGCAGCGGAATCAAAAGCAGGAGACTCACCAGCCTTACGGCAGATGGCAGCCAATGTGCCACCCATCAGACGAGCAGCCCGCCATTCCGACTTGTGGGGATCCAGTTGAATCGCCACCTTACGCAC
>CANGVB010000286.1 GCA_947456995.1 Bryobacteraceae bacterium
AAGGGCGATACAAAAAGACCCAATGGCGAAAATCATCAGGCCTGCCGCAACATATTGGTTGCTTGCCCAAATTGCGAGAGCCGGATAAGACGCAAGCCCTCCCAAGAGGGATACGATTGGGCCGCCGCAAACAAGCATGAGCATCTTTTTGCGCAAGGCTTCGTTGTCAGGTACGTTATTCGGGTCAGGGCCAGCGGCTGCGATGCCACCCCACAATGAAGCACTGCGATTGAATTTGACTTGCAGTTTTCCATTCACACCATCGATGCGCAACGGGCCGACGGCATAAAGGTAGAAGCGGAATCCTGCCAATTGACCTCCGATGACATGACCCAGTTCATGGGCTGCCAGTACAAGCCACAAAGTGATGAGAGTAATTGGAATAATCGCAATCCCAATCTGTAAGTCTATTTCGGAGCCTTTCAGGGCCTTGCCAATGAAGTAGCCAAAGGCAAGACCAACAGGTGCAAACAAAAAGCCTGTAAAGAAAGCCTGATACTTCTTCAACATCGTTTTAATACTCCTTGTTTTCAACAATCCATATTGCGGCAGCAAGTTGTAGCGCCGTTAGAATCAGCAGAAAGCTGGTTTGAGCAGCAGGAATGAGGGGAGTTGGGCTGAGCAGGTAGCTGGCCAGATCGAGCCATGTTCCAGGCAGCGACGAGCTATAGCCCCCTAGCGCCCCAAGCATCAATAGGCCAATCGTCCCGGCCCAGAACTCATCAAAGATCGTAGAAAGCCACACTGCCATCGCATAAAAGAAGGAAGCCACTACCAGGATGTTCGGAAAATAAGCCCAGGGTGTAGAAGCGTTTGGCACCATGGCTGCTGCAACTCCAAAGCTCGCCAGGCTGACAATCAGCATCAGGATCACTCCAGCACTGGCTCTCGTCGCGAGTATGCGAGTTCTCGAAACAGGCATGGAAAGCAGGAAGCCCATTGAGCCATGAAATCCCCGGGACATGCCCATCGAGGTTTGAGCATTGATTCCTGCGCCGGCTAGGATCTTTGCCGAAATGGGTAGTAGAACACCGCCGTAGACCAGTACGAAAATCTGCCAAAGCTTTGCAGCGCTTTCTGCTGGTTTGAGGTTCTTCCATTTGTTTGTGGCGAGCTCAGAAGGCAGCCACCCGATAATCAAAGCGATGATGTAGATCGAGAGAAGAACAGTAAGCGCAAAACGAAACCGAACTTCTTTCCATGCCTTAAGCCAGAGCATCTTGCCTCCTTACGCTCTCCACAAAGAGTTCACGCAGCGGAACGGGATACGCTTCAATGTCTGAAGCTCCGAATGATTTTGCGACTTCAATCGCTTCGGTACGGTCTGTAAGAATGCTGAGGCTTCGGCCATCTTGCTTTAGGATTCCGAGCTGCGAGAGCTGTGAAAGTTGATCCGGGCCTGGCTCTAGAACAAACTGAATGCGTCGGGTGGTGGCGCGAATCTCGTCGAGCGAGCCTTGTTTGAAGCATTGCCCTTTGTGTACGAGGCAAACATGATCACCAATTTGTTCAATTTCCTCCAGCCGGTGCGAGCAGATCAGTATCGTAGTTCCGTGCTCGGCGACAAGTGAAACCAGAGCCTGGAGAGTTTCTTCACTTGCGATTGCGTCCAGCCCGTCGGTGGGTTCATCGAGCACCAGAAGTTCCGCCCCCCGAGCGATTGCCATCAATATGTGGAGTTTGGTGAGCGTACCTTTGGATAGCTGTGTGACGTTTCGATCCAGCGGGATCTCGAAGGTATTGGCATACCGCTTCTCGAGATCGTGGTTCCACCCCGGGTAGAAGCCAGCGGTGAAGCGAATGACTTCTCTTGCGCTCATGTAAGGAAAGAGATCTTTGCGTTCGGGAATATAGGCGGTGCGCGAGCGGATGAGACGGTTCTGTTCGGCGTTGAGTGCGTCCAGCCCAAGAACGCGTGCGCTCCCTGAATCTGCTTTGGCCATGGCCAGGAGAAGACGAATGGTTGTCGTCTTCCCCGCGCCATTAAGCCCCACCAGCCCACAAAGGGAGCCTTGCGGTACCTGGAGGCTCATGCCCCGGAGGGCTTCCACATCCTTGTAGGATTTCTTCAGAGCGATAGTTTCGATTGCATAGATGGGTCTCATTTAGGGGCCCTTTCTGCGATAGCGGCGTCGATGAGGCGCTTGATTTCTTCTTCGCTCAGCCCGAGCGCAAGTAAGCGCTCAACGGCCTTGTCGACGATCGGTCTGGCGGTTTGCATACGATCGGTGAGTGCCTTTGTGTTGAGATTCTCGCTGATGAATGCCCCGGCTCCCTGGCGGAGTTCGATCAGGCCTTCGTGTTCGAGTTCACGATAGGCCTTGGCGACGGTGTTGGGGTTCATCACCATCGTCTCGGCAAGCTTGCGCATGCCGGGAAGTTGATCGCCCGGACGGAGAACCCCATTTTCGACAGCATGCTTGATCTGCTCCATGATCTGGAGGTAGATGGGCACACCGGAATTTGGGTTGAGTCGGAAAATCACAGCGTTATACTGTGATAGTAGACTAGTACACTAATACAATCAAGAACTTTTTTTGCTCGGGGCGCATCTCATACACTGAAGACTGAACATGGAATTCTTAAATAGCGTTTTCTGGCTGCTCATTTTGTTGGGCGTGATGATCATCATTCACGAATTGGGGCATTATTGGGCTGCCTTGCTCTGCGATGTAAAGGTGGAGCAATTCTCGCTTGGATTTGGACCCAGGCTCTTTGGCTTCAAGATCGGCGAGACGGACTTCCGGTTCTCGGCAATTCTCTTTGGCGGCTACGTAAAGATGCTGGGTCAGGACGATATGGCTGTTGACCGTGGCACGAATCCAGACCCGCGCAGTTTTACCAACAAGACCCGCTCTCAACGCTTGTTCATCATTGCGGCAGGGCCTGCAATGAATATTCTGCTGGCAGTGGGCTTGTTGGCTGGTCTCTTTATGTATCAGTTCCCGAAGGTGACCAATGCGAATGGCCCCGCGATCGTGGGGCATGTTGAGAAGGGTTCTCCCGCAGCGTTGGCTGGAGTAGCTGAAGGCGACACCATCATTGAGTTTGATGGCAAGAAGAACCCAACCTGGGAAGACGTGATCGTGAAAGAGCTGACCGGGGCGGGGAAGGCGTTTCCATTCCAGATCAAGCGCAATGATGCCACGATGGCGTTGACTGTGACTCCCAAGGAAGATGCCAAGACGCAGGTTGGTTATGCGGGCTGGCGCGAGCAGAGCGAGATCCGGATCAAGTACATCCTGAAAGGCTTTGATGCCGAGCGGGTTGGATTGATGCCTGGCGATGTGGTGATCAGCGTGAACAACATTCCTGTGCGCAGCTTGACCAAGCTGGTAGAGATCGTCAAGGAAAGCAACGGCAAGGGCGTGGATCTTATTTATGAGCGTGAAAATGTACGCAACAAGGTAGCAGTGCAGCCCAAATTCAACGAGGCAGAGAAGCGCTGGATGATCGGAATTCAACTCGAGCCAAAGTATGTGGTGGTTGCGCTAGGGCCGATCGAGGCGCTCAAAGAAAGCATCAACTACAACATGCGTGGGGCTACGATGATCTTCGACTACTTGAAGGGTGTCGTTCAAATGCGCTTGTCGCCAAAGCAGTTTGAAGGGCCGGTTGGGATTGCACGCATGGCTGCCGCTGCAGCTAAAGAGGGTGTGGGTGATTTCGTTTCGCTGATGTCTATGGTGAGTTTGAATCTGGCTATCTTCAACCTGCTGCCCATCCCTGTACTCGATGGTGGAGGGATCCTGGTATTGCTGGTGGAGATGGTGCGTCGCCGGGATTTGTCGATGCAACTGAAGGAGCGAGTATTGCAGGTTGGTTTAGCCTTCCTTCTGATGATGGTAGTGTTTGTGCTCTACAACGACATCTCCAAAGCTGTCATGCCAAAGGGATAAGACGATGAGTTATTTCGACGCATTCAGGCTCTTGATTGGCGCAGGGCTGAGTGCGGCGATTTTCATGGGATTTTGGGTGCTTTGGATTCGCACGAGAAATCCGGGATTTCGTATCTTTGCCTTTGCTTTGGGCCCAATGCCATTTGCCTTTGTTCTGCTTGCTTTGCTTGGACGCTTAACGCTTGCTTCTGGCGTAGTGCATGAATTTACAACCGGAGCCAGCGGACCAGGCATAAGAGAACTGGCCTTTCCGGTGGAGGATGCCGAAATCGGCCACACGCTTGAAATTACCCCTGTGCTCCAAAAAGTTTCGATCAAGAATCCCGATGGAGAATTGCTGGAATCGAATCAGGTAATCAGCGAGGGGAAATTACAAGTGGAGTTTGAAGCTCGCCGTGGGGGGAGTCATCGTGTGGTGTTGGAGATTCCGGAAGGAGTGGGAGCGGTGATGGTGGTTGCGCGGGAAGTGAGATGAGGCGGAGGAATGGGATCTCGAGAATCTGATCTTGCCAGTCGGTATGGTCTGAGGCGAGGGAGGCGAGCTCAAGCCAGGCCGTGGCGTCTGCAATCGGTGTTTGAGGGTGGATCAGGAAAACACCCGGGCTGAATGCGCCAGATTCAAGGTAAGTCTTGAAGTGCCCGGGAAGCATATGTATGTCGTGCGTTACCAAAATTCGATCTTCATCGGCAGCAAAGTGCAGGAGATCGTTGTGGGACAAACCCTCAATACGCGCTTTGCTTGCACTGAGAAAGTCTATGGTTTTGCTTCGACGCCGGCAAGCCGTAAGCAAATGATGGTTCAGGCTGGTGTCGGCGAGCAGTCGTAGCATCTAGGATTTCCGCATAGCCTGCTGGCGGTAATCTTCGAGCATAAGATCGAGCTTGGAGGGTGCCGGATTGGCCGTGCGAAAGTCCTGCCAGGCTTTTCGCGTTTGCCATGAGCCGTCTTCGATGATCTGGCGATTTCCCAGATAAAAGGCGATCGCTCCGTGGATTTGCTCGAGAGTGAGAGTTGGGAAACTGAAATGGATCTCTTCTGGTGAGGCGCCGTTTTCGTACTCGGTGACAAGTAAGTATAAGGGCAACCGGCTGCCGACCAGATAGAAGGCGTCGTCTCGCAATTCGATGTAGTCTTTTGCCATGATCCCTTTCCATGATAATAATAATCGACCATGGACCCAAATCAGACCGTAGTTTACATCCTGGTAGCTGTTCTGGTTTTGATCGTTTCGATGCTTGTTTATGCGGTAGGAGCAAGAAAGAATGATTCTGGCATCAAGCGGGAGGCCCTTGCTTTTCTCTGCTTCGGATGGTTTTGTGTGTATGCTACGCACCGGTTTTTGAGTCCTGAAGAAGCTCCGCGTTACTTCGAGGTCAACGTGTCAATCGAAGCTGACGGACGCGGTGTCTGCGCAATTCCGGTATCTGGCTTGTATCCTCGTGAATTGCTGATTCGCCCAATGGCAGCTTTAGGTTCAACCAGCGTCGAGCCGGTTGAGATGACTTTGGACTTGCGGGCAGAAAATGGCGGGCAAGTGGCGATTGCTTCCAAGGATGTATTGGTGCCGGGCGGCGGTGGAAACTGGCAGCAACTACGGAAAGAATTTGCTCCTAAGGTAGAAGGCGATCATTTGCTCACGATAGCAACGAGTGTGAAGGTGGGGACGATACAGGTGCGGGTGGAGTACTAAGTAACGGGGTACCTGATGCCAGCGGCGGCTG
>CANGVB010000287.1 GCA_947456995.1 Bryobacteraceae bacterium
AATGCCATTAACGAGTCGCTTTCCGACTCTGATCGAATTGCTGCAGCCATTGGCGACATCAAACGCGCCGGCTACGACGTTTTCCTTGTTCTGGAAGCGACGATCGGCTTTAACAAACGCGAAGACGAAAACGACGATCACCCCGAGATCCCCGATAATTTCGAGGCTACCGGCAAGATCAGTTGGAACAATCAGGACACCAAGTTCCTCAAAGCTCTGAAGATCTCTCTCGACGAAGATCCTCGCTAGCAGACTCAAAAATTGTCAATACCCAACAAACTGTCTCAAAAATGGCTCAAAGACAAAGCGCCGATCCAGGCCGCTGAAGACTCAGAGCCCAATCGCGACGTGGCAATCGCCATGATCGAAGCCCGCAAAGCCGCCGGCCTCACCCAGGAGCAACTGGCTCATCGGATGAAGACCACGATTTCAGCCATCGTTCGGCTGGAGAGCGGCGAAACCCGCGCTACAGTCCCGATCCTCGAACGCTTTGCCGCTTCTACCGACACGCGCCTGAAGATCTCTTTTGAGCCGATCAAGAACTAACTTTACGCTCGAAACAAAACCACTCGCGCACGATGCCCTTCGGCCAGCTGTGGATTGCAGGTTTAGAGTCGTTCACTCTTGCGAAGCGTCCAGAACTATCACAGAGCATCCCGCAATTGCCGAATCGTTTCTGCCGCGCTCCGTTTTACAAGGATTGGTTTTGCGTCTGAACTGCTCTGCAGCCACTCACGCATGGTCGGCCGCTCTAGCGTGCGGTCCAATTCTCTTTTGATGTAATCCGAAAGACTCATGCCCTCGCTCGCCGCCCGCGCCTTGAGCGTATTGTGCATCTCATCAGATACATCCATACCTTCAGCATACAAACATGCGCAGCACATGCAAACGCCTCATCCTCACCAAAGCTCTGCGTAAACTCCCGCCGTCATCGCTACGCTATTTTCCCAACCAAACCCCTTCGCCCGCTCAAGCCCTCTCTCCACAAAAGCGCTCCTCTCATCCACCCGCGCAAGCCGCTTCAACCCCGCTCCGATCTCCTCCACCGACAACGGATTCACAAGCAACCCAGCATCCCCCGCCACCTCAGGCAAAGCCGATACATTCGATGTCAACACGGCAACCCCATTGGCCATCGCCTCAAGCACCGGAATCCCAAAACCTTCATCCAGACTCGGAAACGCAAGCACCGCCGCCCGCTGATACAAAGCCTCCAGCTCGGCATCATTCACATACCCAAGCACCTTCACATTCGAAGGCAAGTCGCGAAGCATCGCCTCAGCTTCAAACCCCGCACTCCCCGCAATCCACAATTGCCACTCAGGCCCCAACACCTCAAACGCTTCAATCAGCCTTCGCGTGTTCTTGCGCTTCTGCACCGCCCCCACACTCAGCACAATCTTCGCGCGGTCTTCCACCCGTCGCACCATAGCCGGCAACACCACTCCATGCGGGATCACCCTCACTCGCTCTGCCGGATAGCCCAGATACGACACTACCTGCGACTTTGTAAATTCAGACACCGCAATGATGAGATCGCTACGCTCTGCTGCCTCCCGGGCCTGCTCTGCAAACCTCTCACGAAACTCCTGCGTCGAGTACTCACCACTCAAAACAAAGAGGTCATGAAATGTACTCACCATCTTTGCGCCCTTGCGTCGAGGCAGTCGTTGATTCAAACCATGAAACACATCAACGCCACTTGGCCCAGAATCAAGCAATAAGCGCTTCGGCCAAGGTGCCCGCACCCAACGGTGCGGACGATAGTATCGTCGCAGCCTTGGCCCTTTATGGAGTCGCAAGAGGCCATCCATTAGATGCAGAGAGTACTTACCCACCCCGCTCAGCTCTTTACCCACTGAGTAGGTGGCATCCACCCCGACTATTGGATCAACGATTGGGCCTCGGTCTCGCACACACGCTCGAAGGGCTTATTCTCCCACAGCCCCGCTTCCACTTCATCGAGCAGCGAATCCAGATGCCAGCCATTGCTCTCGCCAAGCTCCACCGAAGAGATCGTGATCTGCAACTCAACAGAGCTGCCCCGCGCCACTGCCTTCAGTGCAATATCGTTGGCCACCTTGCGAAGAGCCGTGTTCAGACTGATGCCACAACGATCCGGGCTCAACACCGCAAAGCGGCCTCCTCCGAAGTAAGCCGTCAGATCCACTTCACTTGAGAAAGCCCGCATCGCCTCACCCAACTCAACCAGCAGCCATTCCTCTTCATGCCGGCCACCGATCTCGCCCACCGCATCAAGGTTCGTCAGTTGAAGAAAAGCGCAGGCCGCAGAAGGCACCGTCGTACCGCGTCGCCGCAACAGGCGGCAATAGGGCTCCCCAAGCTGCAGGAATCCCGTGAAGTTCAGCAACCCCGTCAGCTCATCGCGAACACTCATCCGCCGCAAGCCACTCGCGATTCGGTTCCGCTCCATCGCACAGCGGATTGCTCTCCCCAGTGGCGTGCAGTCTACCTCGTGCTTCACCAGCACATCCTGTGCGCCTTCCTGCATCAGCCGCACCGTAAGCGTCGCATCTTCTGCATTCAACAAAACGATCACCGGCGTATGAGGCGCAGCAGCCTTGAGCCGCTGAAATGTCGCAATCCCCGCACTATCCCCCACCCACAAGTCAGCCAGAATCGCATCGAAGCTGACATCCTTCAGTAGCAACAGCGCTTCTTCCAGTGTCTCTGCGTCACACAACTCAAACGGGCTCAGCCAGGTGTTGCCGTTTTGCAGCTCTTCAAGCTCGCCCAGTGCGTCGCGTAAAAAACTCGCATCCGCCAGGTTGTCTTCAATCAATAGAATTCGGGTGTACTTCTTGCGCATTCTGTATGAGAAGGTGCGCCGCTCGGAGCTTTATTCTCAGGCTTCTTCGCCAAGTTCATATTCTTTGAGCTTGCGGTAAAGCGTGGTTCTGCCAATACCCAGTAGCGAGGCGGCCGTCAGCCGGTCGCCCTTTGTATATTCAAGCGCTCGCATGATCGCCTGCCGCTCGAGCTCTGCCAGCGGCACAACCGGTACAGGCGAGAGCGCCGGCGCTGTCGCCGCACCGCTCGAATAAGAGTACGAGGGCGGAAAGCTCGGCGTCGTTGCATCCGGATATGTCAGCGGTGCCGCAAAAGCAGGGGCACTCACCGCCATCGGCGCGCGGCGTTGTAGAGCATTCACTACATTCGACGGCAGGTCTCCCCGATGAAAGGAAGGCCCGGAATTCACAGCCAGCATGTGTTGTATGCAGTTCTCAAGCTCACGTACATTGCCCGGCCAGTCATAGCTGAGCAGAGCTTCGAGTACTTCCGGCTCCATGCCCTGCATCCTTCCATAGCGCCGCAAAAAGTGGGCCACCAGATGAGGTACATCCTCACGGCGATCCTTGAGCGGCGTCAATCGCAACGTCACAACGTTCAGCCGGTAATAAAGATCGCGACGGAAGTTGCCCTTTTCCACTTCTTTGGCCAGATCGCGATTGGTTGCTGCAATTACGCGGAAGTCAGCCCGCTTCTGAGACAGCCCACCCACAGGCCGGTACTCTTTCTCCTGCAGCACACGCAACAGCTTTGCCTGCAGCTCAAGCGGCAACTCGCCGATTTCATCAAGAAAGGCCGTTCCACCATTAGCCAGCTCAATCAATCCCGCCTTCGAATTGTTTGCCCCGGTAAACGCACCCTTCACATATCCAAACAACTCGCTCTCCATCAACGGCCCCACCATCGAAGAGCAATCAATCGTCACGAATGGCCCGTCATGCAAAACGTCGTGGATCGAGCGCGCCACCACTTCCTTGCCCGTGCCGGTTTCGCCCAGCACAAGCACGGGCCAGCGGCATCGCCCCAGCTTGTCGATCAGTCGCTGCAACTGCAGCATCCGCGGCGATTGGCCAATCAGTACTTTGAGATTTTCCTCGAGTGATGAACGCATAGAGACTACACCTTTGGGGTAGTGGGCCGAGCCAGCCAAAAATCTTCAGATTTATTTCGCCTGAGCTGCATATTTTTTACAGTGCTTCTAGGGTACATGACGAGTCACAAATCCTCGATGCCCTTCTTCAACTAACTTTCGGGCGATTGCCTCGGCTTCTTCGCGTGTCCCCTCGCCTGCAATCACCCGGTACAACACAGGCTTGCCTTCTCTCTCAACCACGCGTACCGGCCTCACCACTAGCTCAATCTCCTTCTTCAGTTCTTCTGCCTTCGAGCGGCTTTCCCATGCAGCAACCTGCACACCATACTTCTCCACTACCTCACCCTTCGGCGCCTCGATTACCGTGAGCTTCACCATCGCTGTTCCCGGCCCAATCATCGCGATCTCTTCTGCTGCTCGACGCGACAGATCAATGATGCGATCACCCACAAACGGGCCACGGTCGGTGATCCTGACGTTCACTCTTTTCTTGTTGCTTTCGTTCTCTACCTGAAGCCATGTTCCAAAGGGCATCGTGCGATGAGCTGCTGTCTTCTCGTTCATGTTGAAGACCTCTCCGTTCGCACTCTTGCGCCCATGATAAGGATCTCCATACCAACTGGCAATCCCTCGCTCACTCTCACCAATCTTCACTGCTCGCACATTTGGTTTAGGAGCTTGCGGCACTCTCTTCGCTGTCTTATTGCGAGAGCATGATGAGACCATCACAAGCGCAAAGCCAATAACGACAAGTGTGCGAAGCATCATCGATCTCACCTTTCTTCTTCAAAACAATTTTACTTGTAAATGTTTTGACTTTCGCAGAGGCCTTCAACAAGCATTTTTTTCTTGACATTATTTGCGAAAGACTTTATATCTGAAGCACTGAGTCCTCCTCGCGGGGACTCAAATTGATGTTAGGGAGAATGATTCGAATGAAGAATGCAACCAAGGCAGTAGCAAAGAAAGCCGCTCCGGCAAAGAAGGCCGCTGCTCCGGCAAAGAAGGCCGCTCCGGCTAAGAAGGCCGCTGCTCCGGCAAAGAAGGCCGCTGCTCCGGCAAAGAAGGCTGCTCCGGCTAAGAAGGCCGCTGCTCCTGCCAAGAAGGCCGCTGCTCCGGCCAAGAAGGCCGCTCCGAAGAAGAAGTAGTCTTTCGGTTGCGCTCGCAAGAGCGTGCGATCTTTACTTATTAACCAAACCGGGCCCCGTGAAAACGGGGCCCTTCTTCTTGCTCAAAATCAAGACATCGAAACTCTCTCCAAATGAAAACAACAATGTCCTGAACTGCATTTCACCCAATAAATTCAGGCTCTCCAGCACTTCCGGCCCCAGGCTCAACATAGAAGCCCGCAAGCTCTCAAACGATTCCACTCCCCACCCAACTCGAGTGGCAACATCGATCAGCGAATCCCAATCCACATGCGCCGTGATGTCCCGCCTCCCAGGCTCCAGCAACACCTCATCGCTTGCCACATGCCTCCGGTAACTCATCAACGATCCACTCGCAAACCTGGCTCTTTCAAGTTTTCGATACCCATAGTCGATAAGAATGTAGAAGCCTTCTTCGATTGCTTCATAAGCTTCATGAAGATGCGCGCTCAAGCCATGGCGTACCTCACGCACATCCTCTCGCGGGCCATGCGGCCACCACACAAATCGCTCATCCCGTCGCGCTACTTTCAGCATCACATCGCCCTCGTAGATGTCCACAGGCA
>CANGVB010000288.1 GCA_947456995.1 Bryobacteraceae bacterium
ACATAACGAGCGAATCCTCCTTCGCCGAAGGTTATCACGTTTCACAGTCCAAGACCCATGAGCGGCAATTGCCTTCCCCAATACTGAATGGGCGCAGGCTGGGCTGGCACTTCTATAGCAGGAATGAATTCTTCAAAAGAAACCCTGCCGGGCAACTGCTGCCAGGCAAGAGATTGTTGAAGGAGATCTAAACCGGCCTCGCCTTGCAATGCTCCAGCGAATGTCTCACCAGCTCTCAGCCGCGGCCAGAAGTTGTTCTCCAGATGACGTGCTACCAGAGGAATCGTCGCTATATCGCGAGCACCGCAGCCGACCAGAGAATGAGTGCATCGCATTGCCTGTAAGATCGCCGCGTGGCTTTCAGCATCCCTCAAGCAACCGTGTGTTGCGATTGCGCAATATGGTGCAAGCAGGGTCGAAAGCAGGAGCGAGTTCCAACTGGCTTCAATCTGAAAATTTAGATTACGGTCTTCAGCAACTGCTTCACGGCCAATTGCTGTTGTTGCAGATTGGATAGCTCGCTTGGTTTGCCCGGCGTGCCGGGCAAGAACTGGATCCGCCCATACGGCTTGACGATCGAGGTAGATGTCCGCAATGCAAGGCACCTCAAGCACTTCGAGTGGTGCTACAGGACGCCGAACCGCGCCGCCTCCTCTAAGCCGCGCAACCCAACGAGAATGGGCAACTTCAAAATCGGCAAGTGGTTGGGGATAGCTGGGCGCTGCGTCAAACCACAGCCCCTCCAGCCATTCGTGTGGAGTATTCGTAGTCCAGGGCAAGCGCAACCGGTAGCGAGGCTGCTCGATCCATCTGTGGATGCAGAAAGCAGGATCGTGGGAGCGCAAAAACCGGAAGGCCGTCAGAGCCGCGTTCCAGTTCAATTCCCGTTCCACAGAACTGGTATGAAACCGAAGCAGACTCTGAAAGAGCCGGTCGATTGAGGTGCCAATTTCGCAGGATTCGACACGCAGCGAAGCTGCTGCTTCCTGCCCTCTGAGAATAGCTGCATACATTGCAGCGTGATCCTTACCCTCGCAGGCGTGAACGTATTCCAGGCGGGCAGCTGCCGCAAGCCATGGGTCATCGTAGGTCTCGGCAATCCGGACGAGGTTGGAGGCCCGATCGAGAGAGCTCGCTCTCGTCAATTCCAGCAGGTCGCCGCTGGACTTGAGATATTGCTCAACAGTTGTAGCCTCATCTGCGAGCGAGATCTCGTGATCGAGGGCTAGAAGTTGATGACGATTCCACTCCGGCTGCGCAAGGCAAGCCGCACGCAGCCGAAACAGATAGTGGTTGTCGTCTAAGACCACAGATCCCTAGCTGGTGGGGAAGTCGCGCGGAATCAGTTCAGCCGCCTTAAGCTCTGCCCATACAGGCGCGGGCACTTCCGCTTCGCGAACCAGTCGCATGGTCTCAACCAGGCGGCTTGGGGTCATCGTCGAAGTAACGATTTGAGTCATGGTCTTGGGGAAGTGAACAACCAGAAGACCAGCCACCGCGGCAGCCAGATGCAGCAGCGGAGTTGAGCCGCAGATCTTGTAGTAACGCGACATGAGCGCCCGTTCTTCAGCATTCGCTACTTCATAGTTGTAGAGGAAGGGCGGTGCAGTGAGCGGGTCTTCGGTAAGCGTAAAGGCCTGCCCGTAATTGATTCCCATGAGCGTAACTTCGAAGGGCTGCGTGTTGCTGGCATCGATGATCTTCATGAGTTGCCCGAGGATCGATGGGCAGAAAGTGAGCCCCGCGTAATCGAGCGAGCCGGGCTCATTGGCCAGGAAGCGATGGACGAATTCCGGGTCCTTGACCCCGAGACCAATGCGCTCGACAAAGCCCGCAGCCTTGGCGGCCTTGAGATAAGCCACGGCCGGGCTCACGTCGGTCTCCCAGTTCAGGCCCACCTGTTTTTCCATGTCAGGAGAATCGTGCAGGGCAACGCCATAAAGCTTGTCGCCACCGTATTCGATGCGCTCGCGGCAGATTTGTTGCTCAACACCCTTGGCCGAGCAATCCCACTTGTCGGTCAAGCCATGATAGCGGCGAGGGATCCCCTGCAGCAGGGCTTCCGGCTGATGCTCAACGGCACTATCCATCGCGAGCCCGAGATATCGAAGGCATTTGGTTTGGAAGCGGATCTCGTTAGGGTCAATCTTGAGGGCTTCGAGCGCCTGCCCGAGTTGCAGCGTGGCACGGTAGAGAACGGCTGAGTCAAAGGTACGGATGCCGGATTCCCAGGCGATCTTCACCAGCGGGATCACGTGCTTCTCAACATCAACCAGGCCGCCACCGGGCGCAGGCCCAAAACCAAAGCGGTGGCAACCAAAAGCAAACTTGTCGGCGGAGATTTCTCTTTTTTGCGGCATGAATCAGTAAGGATATCAATCAGACTTCGTCGAGGGGTTGAGTGGCATCGCCGAATTGCTTCATCCGTACATCCATTTTGTCCATCAACGACAGATAGAGGCGGCACATCTGACGGTCGGGCTTCTCGCGATAGTCCAGCACACGGCCACCGCGAATTCGCCCTCCACCGCCACCCAACACGATTACCGGCAACTGGCGTGCTTCATGGTTTCCCGTGAGCATGCTCGAACAATAGAGCAGCATCGTGTTGTCGAGAAGCGTTCTTGGGCCTTCCTGAATTGAATCGAGCCTCTTCGCAAGATAGGCCAGTTGCTCGAGGAAGAACTGATTCACTTTGAGCCAGTCTGCGGTGTCGGAGTGGGAAAGCAGATGGTGGATCATGTAGTCCACCCCAAGGTTAGGAAAGCGCAGTGAGCTGTGATCGTTGTTCAACTTCAGCGTTGAGATGCGAGTTGTATCGGTTTGGAAACCCAGCACAACAATGTCCGCCATCAGACGCATGTGTTCGGCAATGTCCTGCGGGATGCCGTCCGCAGGGCGAGCCATGTTTGGCTTGTCCAGCGTCGGGCGCCAGCCTTGCAACTGCCCGCGCTTCCCTGCATTGGCAATGCGCTGCTCGACGTCACGAACGGAATCGAGGTATTCGTCGAGCTTGCGCTGATCCCCTGTGCTGATGTCACGGCGCAGACGACCCGCGTCGGTGAGCACAGCATCGAGGACACTTTGATCGGCCTTGCTGGCTTCATCTTTAAATAGCCGGTCGAAGGCGAGTGCGGGGTATAGCTCCAGAGGCGTTGGAGTTGTGGGGGAGCTCCAGGAGATATGGGAGCTATAGAGCATCGAGTAATTCTTGTGCACCGATGGGTTCGATTTCTCGCAGCCAAGAACAAGGCTGGGCACTTTGGTGGATGCTCCGTAGCGCTGGGCCAACAACTGATCGATACTGGTGCCCGAGCGGATCTCACCACCCGACGCAAGCGGAGCACCAGACAACAGATTGCCCGTCTGCGAGCTGTGGATATTGCCCTTGAGTGCTTCAGCATTATAGAGCCCGCGCACGAAGAGCATCTTCTCTTCAAGCCCCTTGAGCGGCGCAAGCACTTGGCCCAACTCCATTTGCTTGCCTTCGCCCTTGGCCCACCACTCTTTGCTGTGGAAGCCATTCCCGGAGAACAGGACGCCAAACCTTACCGGGGCCTTCTCACTCTCCGAGGCCCGCATCGATTCCAGCCACGGCAAGGCCATCGACACACCAAGGCCGCGCAGCATACGACGTCTTGAAATTGGATGCTTCATCATGTTACTTATTCCTCTGGCGCAGCTTCGCGCCCGCGAATCTCTCTAAACTGACGGCTCTTCACAATCATCTCAACTACAGAAGCGACCGGGTAGTCCCCAGCAAGGGTGTCGAGCAGCGGTTCATCCGATAGCTGAACGGCACGCCCCAGAGCAAAGCCCAGCAGCTTGCGACTGAACTGTCGAGCGAAGGCATTGCGGCCCTTAGTTAACAGGTACTGACGTAGCCCCTCAAGCCCTTCAAGCTCAGAACCATCCAGCACTTTCGTTTTAGTGTGGATCGCCCGGCCACCTAAATCTTTGTCCCGATGCCGGCCAATCGCGTCGAAGGCTTCAAGGGCATAGCCGTAAGGATCGATGCGCTTGTGACAAGAAGAACAGCGCGCATCGGATGTATGTTTCTCAGTCAGCTCGCGCATCGTAAGAACCAGGTTGGCCTCGTCCTCCGGTAACTGCGGAACATCCTTCGGTGGCCGGGGGAGCTTGTCGCCCAGCAGGACTTCAGCAACCCAGTTGCCACGCAGAATTGGGCTGGTGCGAGAGGCACCAGATTGCTTTGCGAGCGTAGTAGACATTCCGAGCACCCCGCCACGAGAGCGCGCCTTCATGCCATCCACCCTGCGCCACTCTGGCCCTTGTACGGTTTCGATGCCATAGTGCTTTGCCAGTGCCTCATTGAGGAAAGTATGGTCCGCATCGAGCAGACTGAGAACAGTACGGTTGGACTTGAAGAAGTCTGTGAAGAATTGGATCGATTCTTCATACATGTCCGCTCGCAAGGCTTTGAAGCTGGGGAAGTGACGTTCGCTCTTTTCGTCGAGGGTATCGAAATCCCGGATATGGAGCCATGACGCACCGAACTCTGTGGCCATACGTCGCACACGTGGGTCTTTCAACATGCGGCGAGCTTGAGCCGCCAAGCCTTCAGTGCTACGCAGCTTGCCAGCAGCAGCGGCTGCGCGCAGTTCCGCATCAGGCTGCGAGGACCACAGAAAGTAACTGAGCCGGCTAGCAAGCTCCCAATCGGTTACCGGCGCTGGCAGCTTGGCCGGAGCAGCCTTCTCGGTTCGATATAGATAGGCCGGTGAAACCAGGACGCGGGCCAGAAGCAGCCGCAGGGCTTCCTCATGAGGCAAGTCCTGTTGACGCAGGCGGGCGTACAGAGACCGCAGATCGTCCTTTTCCGCCCCGGTAATCGGACGGCGATAGGCGCGATTGGCGAAGTCCACAACCGCATCGAGATGCCTGGGTTCAGCGGCAACCATTTCAGCCCGGAAGGCAGCAGCGCGATCGTTGATCGGCTTGCGAAGAGGCTCAAACTTGGAAGGGTCTGCGTCCTGCGTCGCGTACTGCCATAGCTGCTCGAAAACATCCACCTGCATCAACGGCGCTCGGCTAACGAAGTAAAGCTCTGCCCAGAGGCGATCTAGCTTTGCCTTCTCAGCATCACTCAACAAAAGTCTGGTGAGGTGATCGTCTTCGCGGTGATACAGGGTAAGCGTCACAACCTCATCGACCGGAACAATCTTGGTGTAGCAAAGAGACGCTGGGAAGATCTGGCGGAACTCCTCGAAGGTGGCCTCAAAGCGGCGACGCGCGGCACTGCCGTCGTTTACGACAACCGGCATCGAATAGGCGACCTTCTGGTTGTTTGAAGTCCAGGTGCCGTCAGCCGTGCGCACGGAGGTACCGCTCAGCCGCAAGCCGGAGGCCGCAGCGGGTGGGGCATCAAGAACCTGAAGCTGCACGCTACCTTCAGCGCCAGCAACAGGATCGAGCAGGCCCGAAACGCTGAACTCAGCGTCTGCGACAAGATCGGCGGGAAGCTGAAACTCAATCACAGAAGGGGCCTTGGTGCGCAAGTTCTCGCCGTCAAAGCGCGCAGGGTCCAGCCCCCATGGCGAAGTTTCCGAGCCACCTGTAACGCCTGCAAATAGCGGCCCGGCAAGAGATGTGAG
>CANGVB010000289.1 GCA_947456995.1 Bryobacteraceae bacterium
AAGCTGTTGCATAGTTCCAAGCTATCATCCACGCCACTGAACTATCCACTCACCAAAGACGTATACACTGTTGAAATCGTAGATTATGCCCTTCTGTAGCAAATGTGGTTTCGAAGTCCAGTCCGGAGACCTTTTCTGCGGCAGATGCGGCTCGCCCCAATCTGCCTCTGCCGTACCCCCGAGGCCAAAGCAGAAAAACGCGGCAAACGACCCCTTCTCCGGCATTGACGACAACACCGCCGCTGTCCTCTGCTACATCCCCTTCCTGGGCTGGATTGCCTCGATCTACATTCTTGCGGTAGACCGTTTCCGCTCCAACAACCTCGTACGTTTCCACGCCTTCCAGGGTCTTTATCTCTTTGTCGGCTGGCTCATCTACGACTGGGTCCTCGAAGGCATCGTCTACGACATCTTCAACAGCGCCTGGATCATCACCCGCGCAGTCAAGCTCGGCCTAACCGCCGTCTGGCTCTTCCTGCTCTTTAAAACCAGTCAGCGCGAAATCGTCCGCATTCCCTTCATCAGCGACCTCGCCGACAAGTCCGTCGCCGAACAACGCTAGGGGTGCCCTAGTTTTGCGGTAGCCACATCAATTCGTTACTATCGAAAAGCCCAACGGCGATCCGGCCCGATACCGGCAACAATGTACGTGGCCCTTGACCGGGGAAGCTAACGGTTTTCGGCGCTCCAAAGGCTTGTCCGAAACCGGTAAGTCCGGTTCCAGGCCAGATCACGACTTTGTGAGAGACGTGACAGGCCGCCAACAGGTCCAGGTGGCCGTCGCCGTCCATATCGTGGAGCAACACGTCACGAATTTCGTCCGCTGTGGCCTCGCCCTTCCTGGGTGTTCCGGGCTGATGGGCTCCAATGAACCGAAAGCGGCCCTTCTCATTCCGGAAGATGGCGACGTTGTCTGAAGGCCCTCGATTGCCCACTGCCAGATCGGGAAAGCCATCGCCGTCAAGGTCTGCCGCTTTTAGGTGATACGGGATATGGCCTTGGGAGTGGAAGACCTGATCGCGTCGATAGCTGCCCCGCGCGTCGCCCAACCAAACCTCGATCAGGTTTGAAGAGTAGATCGTAAAGGCAAGATCGGCGTGGCCATCCCGATTGAAGTCGGCTACGGCAACATCGCGCGGACCTGGAGGGAGCGGATAAAGCTTTGGGACAAAACGCCGCTTGCCCTGAGGCCGAAGTACGACAAAGAAATCGCTAGACCAGGCAACCGCCACCAGACCCTGATCGAGCGCGGCGATAGATGTAATCCCAGGCGTTGGATAGACGGGTGCGCCAGTACGTGTACGGCTCTTGTCATAGGCGTGTTGGCCTGGAATCTGGATTGAATCTGCCGTGCCCAGGAAGGGCTCTTTGGCCTGTCCCCAGAGAATGGACAGATCGCGGCCGTCGTTGGCTTGAAAGTTCACGACAGCCAGATCCAGAAAGCCATCCTTATCGAGATCGCGGATAAGCGCAGTATAGGGCCCGAAGCCCACCGTGAAGTCCTGGCGCTTTACCAGTTCTGGCGAGCCTTGGGTGAAGTAGACCGTTACTGTGTCGTTGGCCGGGCGCTTCTCGCTTGGCAGCAGCAATTCCCCCCGGCAAACCACCACAATGTCCGCAAAGCCGTCTCGATTCAGGTCGCCAGAGGCGAGATGATAAGGCCCGGGAGCAGTGGGGTAGGCCTGCGCCAGGGCCGCACCGAGAAGTATGAGTAGAAGCATGTGTTTTCCCATTAGAACTGAATACGCAGGCCAAACTGGATTTGTCGTGCGGCCCGGGAACTCAAAATGCGGCCAAAGTTGGGATTTCCCAGGATGTTGTTCGGCGAGCCGAAGTTAACCGTGTTGGTGAGGTTAAAGAACTCGCCGCGGAATTGCAGGAATCGACCTTCACCCAAGCCGATTTTTTTGGCAATAGTAGCGTCGATGTTGAAGAAGCCCGGGGCGGTAACCGTGTTGCGACCGCTGTTGCCGAGCCGGAAGTCAGCAGGGTTGGCGAAGGCGCCGGTATCGAACCAGCGGTCAACTGTAGGATTCTCCAGGTTGCCACTGGCGGTGCGGTCTGGACGGTTCTGGTTATTGAAACTGAAGGTGCGCGTGGTCTGGGTACGGACGTCAACCGGCAGACCGGTTTGCCATGAAGTGATGCCCGACACGTCCCAGCCGCCAACCAGATAGTTCATCAGCTTGCCCTGGCTGAGCCAGCGTTTTCCTGAGCCAAAAGGAAATTCATAGAGGCTGGAGACAACGAGTCGTTGGCGAGTGTCAAAGCCGGAAAGACCGTACTCCCGCGAGATGTCGTAGCTATCGATCGGAGCAGTAGAGATCCCGAGATTGCCAACGGCAAAGTCCCCAGGGGCATTGTCGTGAGACTTGGCCAGGGTGTAAGAGCCCAACACGGCCACACCGCTGCCGAAGCGCTTTTCGAGGCGAACAGTAGCGGCGTGATAACGGCTCTTGGCACCGCTGCCCCAGCCCCAAATATTTCCGAATACCGGCACTGGGCGGGCACTCTGGCCCTTGCCGTAGTCGGCGGGATTACGAATCTGGTTTTCGAGTAAAAATTGAGTCAGGTTGCGGCCAAAAGATGCGACATAGCCCGCTTCGAGTACCAAGTCTGGCGATAGCTGCCTCTGCACATTGAAGTTCCATTGCGCCGTGAGCTGATTGCGGTTGTCGTCTTCAAAGAGGTGCCGCGGGCTAAGGCCTTCAATTCGACCGGAGCCTTGCTGGAAGGAAGGTACGCCGGTTCGCAGGCGCGCTACTGGTGTTACCGCGTCCGGCGCGATAAAGAACGTTTCGATGAAGTTCGGCGGATTGAAGCCCAGCCGCACAAAAGTCCCACCGCCGGTAAGCGAGCGGTACACTCCAAAGCCAGTGCGAAGCACCGTGCGGGGATCCAGCTGGTAGGCGATGCCGAAGCGCGGAGAAAAATCGAGTTTGTTGGTGCGGGTTAGTCCCCGCGAATCACCCGGCTTGAAGATCCTTGCCCGCTCGGCGGCCGGAATCGGCAACTGATTGATTTCGCTCTGGACAAAGGCAGGGATTTCGCCGTCGCGTACGGCAAGGCGGAACTCGCCCAGCGGGTTGGCGATATTGGGGTTCGCCTGCCGGTCGTATTTGTCTACCACCGGAGTGAAAAGCTCATAGCGCAGGCCAAGATTCAACGTGAGCTTCCGATTGACACGCCACTCATCCTGCACAAAAGCGCCAAAGAGGGTCTGGCGATTGTAGAGCGGGCTGAACTGCACATTAAGCTGAATCGATTGAGGATATCCCAGAAGCAAATCGGCAATCGGGTCTCCTGTGTTCGCTTGCGATGGATTACTGGAGAAGATTGAACCGAAGCGAAGCTGACCAAAAGGAACAAACGACCCGAATACATTGGCTTGCAAGTAACGAAGGTCGAAGCCAGCTTTCAGCGTATGCCGCCCAGCGTACCAGGTGAGGGTATCGGAAGCCTGGTACGTCGTTTCGGCTGAAATGACAAAGTTGCTGCCGGAGCCGAACTCAGAATATCCCGTCTGAATAGAAGGGAAGGAGGAAACCGCCTTGCTGGGATTGGTGCCATTGAGGCCGATAGCGCCCGCCGGGTCTGTTCCAAAATTCTGTGGCTTCTGGTCTACGACAAAGCGGTTGAAGCCCACTCTTGCATCGTTGATCAGACGCGGATTAAAAGTGAAGGTGTGACTGGCCAGGGCATTGTGCCCGGTATTGATCGGGTTTGCGGCTCCAGAGTAAGCCGCTGGAAAACCATCGTTTGCGGCAGAAAAAGTGTCGTAAGTTGTGTAACGCAGTGCAATCAATTGCCGCTCCGTGGGACGCACATCGCCGCGTACATTCCATTGATTTTCATCGAAGTTGCGCGGCACCTGTACCCGGTGGGTGCTTGCGCCAGTGTTGGCTGATGGCCAGGCTTCGCGTGCGATGCGGCTGCCAACCGGGTCGAGAGACGCGGCCGGGATGCGATTGCCGGCGAAGGGGTCGCGGATGAAACGGGCCGGATTGGCAGGGTCGCGGCGGGTGGTGTTGGGATCGAAGATGGACCGCGTTGAAGGGAAAATGCCCTGACGGAATTCCTCCGGCGGAACACTTAAGTTTGCAACGGCAGACTCGCGTTGCCGGAGCTGCTCGAAGTTGCCAAAGAAAAAAGCTCGATTCTTGATCACCGGCCCGCCAAGCGATGCACCGTACTGATTGCGCACAAAGAAGGGGCTTGGCTGTGACGAGAAAGCGTTGCGGGCGTTGAGTTGGTTGTTTCTGTGAAACTCGAACAAGCTGCCGTGGAACTGATTGCCACCAGACTTGGTGATGACGGTCAGCACACCACCCATGTTGCGGCCGTATTCGGCGCTGGGTGAGTTGGTGATGACGCGAAACTCCTGGATGCTTTCCACCGAAGGACGCACAGCGTCGCGGTTGAAGAAAACTGTATTGTTGTCGATTCCGTCCACCATCAGGTTGTTGGAATTGAAGCGGCTTCCACCCAGTACAAAACCCGTTCCCTGGCGTGTGCCAGTTGTGAATGGGATGGCGTTGGGTGCCAAAGAGGCCAGTTCCAGGTAGCTTCTGCCATTGAGGGGCAACCCCACAACACGCCGGTTGTCAATTGTCTGCCCAACTTCCTGCGTGGAGGTATCGAGCAGCGAAGCATCGCTTGCTACAGTGACGCTTTCGCTTGCATTGCCCACCGATAGCGAGACATCGGTGCGCACACCTTTAGCGGCCACCGCCACAATCCCCGACTGGCTAAAGTTCCGAAACCCGGCTTGGCTTACTTCCAGCCTATATGTACCAGGAATCAGGTTAGTGAAGGAGAAATAACCGTCTGCGGCCGATTCTGTGCGGATTGCAAAGCCACGAGCATCGGAGGTCAGCGTGAGTTTTGCCCCAGCTACCGTAGCTCCAGAGGCATCGGTAATCGCTCCGAAAATCTGTGAGGGTGCCACCTGTGCTCTCAATATCCCAGTCAACATCAAAAGAGCGGACACAATTCGACCAATGGGATGGCTGAACATTTTTGGATATCTCCTAATTTCGGATTTGGTTGATAAAGTCCCGTCCCGTTGGGCCGGAAAGGATAGCTTGAGAACTCTGGGCTTCCACTTCGGTGGGCAGTCCTGCCAGAGCCTTGGACATTTCTGCTGCTGTGGCCAAGATCCACTCCGTCTGCTGGGCGAGCGTCGCCTCGTTGGCCCGAAACTCCGGAGTGCTTATGCCTATCGATCCCAGGACGGGGCCGTCTGTCCCTGCGAAGACAGCGGCACCCAGGCAAACTGCCCCCTGGACAGTTTCTCCGTCGTTGATCGCAAAGCCGGTTTCACGGCAGCGGGCAAGCCGTTCGGCCAGCACACGCTTGTTGGTGTTGGTCCTTGCCGTGAAGGCTCGAAGCCCTGTCGCCGCCAGGAGCTCTTGCAGGTAAGCGGGTTCGAGAAAAGCCGCTACGGCTAGACCTTGAGCCGAAGCGTGCAAATGACATTGCTCACCCAGATCCACCACCACTCGCAGCGCGTGGGCGCTTTCCACAGCGTCCACCAGGATCACTGCTCCAGCCCGGTAAATTCCAAAGTAGACACTTTCGCCGCATTGTTGCTGCAATCG
>CANGVB010000290.1 GCA_947456995.1 Bryobacteraceae bacterium
CAACTCAGACTTCGCCACCCGCCTCGGCGGCCTCTTCAAGGCAACAATCCTTTGCGGTGCCATCGCAATCTTAGGCGAAGCCGCCGCCATCCTGGCCCTATACAGCAGCGAGCGCCCCACATGGCTCACCCTCCTCGCCGCCCTCCTCAACGCAGCGATCCTCCTCCCAGCCCTCTACCTCGCAGCCCGTATGGACTGGGACTAACAAATCCTCAAAAAGCAAAGCGCCATCACCCCACGGCAAGCTCCAAACATGCCATCATGAACGAACTCCAGCAGCAATGTTCGCAACTTCCTCCAACCCGCTCCCTCAACCCGCCTACATCCGTTTCCTCATCCCCTGCGCCCTCCTGCTCGGCCTCGCCCTGCGCCTCTTCGATGCCGCCTCCTTCTATCTCAACCCCGATGAAGCAATCCACTTCTGCCGCTCCCAACCTACAACCTGGTACGAAGAAAGCAACCTGCGCGGAACCGCTCCACCCTTCTTTTTCTTGGTCGTCCACTACACCCAACAAATCGCAAACTCGGAATTCTTCCTCCGCCTCCCATTCCTTCTCAGTGGCTGCCTCTTCCCGTGGGTGATCTTCAAATGGCTCCAGCGTCTCAACCTCCCAACCGCCGCTCTAACCTCATTCCTCATTCTCGAATTCAGCCCCAACCTGATCGCTCTCACAACACAAATCCGCGGCTATGCCATCGCCCTCCTTCTTACTTCGCTTGCAATCTATTTCCTCGAGCGCGCGCTCCAACTCCGCTCAATCCCGTCTCTCCTTCTCTCTGCTACATCCCTCTACCTCGGCATCCTCACGGAGTTCTCAGTCGCCTTCGCCACCGCAGCACTCGGCGTCTACGCCCTGCTACGCATCCTCCAAAATTCCGAACCCCTCTTCTCCCGCTTCCATCTCATTTGGGCCGCAACTCAAATGGGTGCGCTGGCCATCTATCTCTTCCTCTACCAAACGATGATGGCGGACCTACTCTCCCGCCCCATCGTCGCCAACACAATCGAAGGTTATCTGCGAGGTGGCTTCCCCAAACCCGGCGAAAATCTACTTCGATTCTTCGCCTCCAGCACTGCCAAGCAACTTGCCTACTTGGCGAGTTCCATCCCGATTGGTTTCTTCTTCCTTGCCCTCTTTCTTGCCGGGCTCGTTTCCATCTGGATCAGCCAACCTCGAACTAGCCTTAGTCCGCAACGAATATTGAGCCTTGCCACCCTCACTGCATTCTCAATCGCCTTCGTCGCCTGCCTCACCAGAACCTTCCCCTACGGGCGCTCCCGTCACTCCATCGTGCTGGCCCTCTTCGCAACCCCGGTCATTGCCATTGGCCTCGAACGAATCCTTCAATCGATTCCTCGGCTCGTCCTTCCGATTTCACTTCTCATCACCGCGATGCTTTTCCCGCTGGCTGAACAGGATCCACAAAACATCCATCGTTCCCGTCACGACTTAACCGCGATGCTTGAGGCCGTTCGACAACTCCGCTCCTCCATCCCCCCAGGCTCCTTCATCTTTGCCGACTACGAGACCTTGTGGATTATGAATTTCTACATCAACAATCGCCAATGCTCGCCAATCACTTATGGCCCGGACCCACTAAGAACGCTTGATGCTCCGCCCTTTCGGTTGGCATCCCTGCGTTGGTCGCACCAGTCTCCAGAACAAACCACCAGCGACCTTCTCACTCTTCGTAAACTGATGCAGCTTCCTGCAACCCAACCAATCCATATCCTCGACAGCGGTTTTGATCTCCTACCTCAATCCACCCCCTCAGCTCAGATATTCTCCAATGTCCTCCTCTGGATTCCTCCCCGTCCCTGACAACTTTGTAAGACGAAATGCCCGTCTACTGAATGATTCTGGTACCACACCGCCGCATCCTCGCCGCAAAATCCCCCAGAAACTCCTCCCGCCACCGGTTCACAGTCTTCGCCCCCGGATGCACCCCCTCCGCCTTCGCCGGGTCCACAGCATCAATCCACCAATTCGGATGCCGCAAAGACGCAACCCCACTGCGCGGAACCGCCGTAAACTTCCCACCCCAACCATCAAGCCCCTTAAAGCTACTCTCAATCGAGTAACTCCAAACCTTCGCATCCCGAGGCGAGAATCGAAACCGCAACACCCCACCCTCCACCGACACAATCGCCGGCACCCGCCGGTCAAACAACACCTTCACCCTATCCCCAGCCCCAAACCCCACCGGCAACGGCAGAGCCCACTCAACCACCCCAAACACCTCCACCCGGTCCTCCTCCGTAGTCAACCGCTCAAACACCGTATCCCGCCCATCCCAAATCCTCTGGTATTGCCCACCCCATCCAGCCTTCGCTGGTTGACTCGGGTCCCCATGCAATAGGTAACTAACCGACGGGCTATCCCCCATCTTGATCGTCCCCTTCAACTGCGTCTCAAAGAATTCCCCCAGCGCCCCAAACGGTGCAATTCTCTGTCGCACAAACTCCCGGTTCCCCCACTCCCCCGCTTGATTCCCGCCCGTAAACCAGCCGCGATAGGTCGCATTCGATTCAATCATCCACAGCTTCGGATGCTCGCGCTCTACATAGTGATAAGCATCCACACTCCACATCTTGTTCGGCCCGCCAATAAAGTAAACGCGTAGCTTGGGCAGAATATCCGGAGCATCATGCAGCGCCTGCGCAAGATCCTCAATCCCACCCCAAACCAGCACATACAGCGGACGCGCGTCCCGCCGCCGCGCACAACGAACAATCCACTCAGACCCAGCCGTAGGCGCCCCAAACCCCGCACGTCCCGGAGCCTCCAGTGCCCCCTGCTTTGACATCGCCTTCAATCGCTCCGGCGTCGGATACCGCGCCGAAACCTTCTTCAGTGCCGGATAATCCACCGCATACCGGTCAATCACCTGATGGATATGCTCAAGCCGCCCCGGCCCATAAGGCGACGACACAATACCCTCAATATCCAAAACGTCCGCATACATCAACAGGTGCACCATCGACTGAAAATCATCCGGATCTGTGCCCCCAATATCAGAAGACACAATCACCCGGTGCCGCTGCCCATAAGCCCCAACCGCCAGCAAAGCCCCAATAACAAAAACACGAGACAAACTCATAGCGCCTAAATGCCCCATTTCCTAAACATACATACCAAATTTTCTCCTGCTTAAATCCACACTCCCATCCCTCCCGGGCAGAAGCATACTTTATCGTTCCCGGAAATGTTGCGCCTATATTTCCATTCCCATCAACAACTTCCAGAAATGCCGTTTCGATCTGCTCTACCCCGGCTGGTAGCTTCTCAATCGGAGAGAGCCTCTGCTTCTCTCCTGAATTCAATCAGAAAAAGGAAAACAGCAACCATGTCCACTCAGGCTCAAATTGATGCCAACAGGCAAAATGCAAAGAAGTCCACCGGCCCAAAGCCCCCTGAAGGCCGCGCCGCTTCCGCAGCCAACAGCACTCGGCACGGCCATACCGCCAATCCAACAACCATCTTCGAAAACAATCCGCACGAACGAAGCCAATAGCGACAAACTCTTCAACCAGATGGCGCGCATCCTCAAACTCTGCGCCGCCCAGGAGCGCCGCGCAGACAGAGCCCTCAAAGAGTTGACAAAACTCCAACGCGATCGAGTCCTCGCTATGGACATCCACACCGAGGTCTACCTGTACGACAAAATCGTCGATATCCCGGCAACCTTTCCCATGTTCGAAGTCCGCAAAGCCGACCTGTCCAAAACTAGCTGAGGCCTTCTCGCACTTCGACTCATGGCTCTAATGCCAGAGGCCCGTGAAATTGTAGACAAGCACCGGGCCTCAAAAACAGCCAACTAACAAACGAAGCCAACCCGGCCCCAACAGGCCACCGATCTTTGACAACTGAATATTGCCTGGGAGTGTGGGTACACCACATCCACGCCTAAACTTCGTTAGGCACCACATAAGGCGCACGATAATTGCGCGTCAGCATCGCATTCGCCTCGGCATCATTCGGGAACCGCATCGTCGTTGGATCAAACTTCAACTCCCGGCCCAACCGGTGCGAAATATTCCCCAAATGACAGAGCGCAGTCGAAATCGCGGTTTCTTCAATCTCGGCATGCAGCAGCTTCGGGTCCCGCGCCCTCACCGCATCAGCGAAGTTCGCAAAGTGATCAAGATTCGCCGGATACGTAACAGCCGGCTCCGGCTGCTTGTTCCTCCCCAGCGTAATCTTGAAGTCTCCATTGGCCATCAAGTGCATGCTGCCCTTAGATCCAAAGAAATCCCAGGACATCGGCTCCGGCGTATAGAGCCCACGCAACTGCCCAACAATCGAAGATCCATCGGCATAAGTCCACGTCACATTCTGTGTATTCGGAGTCTGCCCCTGGTCTTTATACCCAAACCGCCCACCCGTCGATCTCACCGAAACCGGCAATGTCTTCTGCATGCCCCAACGCAACACATCCAGCATGTGGATCCCATTGTTCCCCAACTCCCCATTGCCAAAATCCCAGAACCAGTGCCAGTTATAGGGCACGAGATTCGCATGGTAATCCTGCATCGGCGCAGGACCAACCCAAAGATCCCAATTCAGATTCGCCGGCGGCTGCGTCACCGGCTTGAAGCCCAGCGAGTCGCGATTCCCAGGAAAGAAAAAGTTGCCCTGATAGATATCCCCGATCACCCCGGCATGTAGCAACTCCACCGCTTTGCGAAATGGTCCCCACCACCGCCTCTGTGTGCCACCAGCCGCAATCCGCTTGTACTTGCGAGCCGTCTTCACCAGCTGAATGCCCTCAAAAATATTGTGCGAAACGGGCTTCTCGACATAGACATCCTTGCCAGCCTGCATAGCCCAAATCGCCGTCAGCGAGTGCCAGTGATTCGTAGTGGCAACCGTCACTGCATCGATGTTCTTATCTTCAAAGGCCCGCCGCATATCGGTATGAATCAGCGGCCGCTTCCCCGTCTTGGCAAAAATCGCTTGTGATGCCGCCTCTGCCCGAGCCCCATCCACTTCCACCAGCGCAGCAATCTCAAGATTTGCTACCGGCAGCATCTCCTTGATATGCGCAGTCCCGCGAGATCCAACACCGACAATTGCAACGCGCAACTTGTCACTAGCCTGAGCCCACGATTGAGATGCCATAGCGGCAGAAACGAGAAAAGATCGACGAACCATAATGCTTTTCATCTTATCCTTTAGGTGCTCTTGCCCCAATCCATATGCAAATCGGAATCGACAGTTTCATCGCCACCAAGTCCACAAGCCCCGCTGAGGCCTCCCTCCGCATGCGTGAGTTCCTCACTCGCGTCGAGCACGCCGATCAGGCTGGCTTCGACGTCTTCGGGATAGGCGAACACCACCGGCAGGAATTCCTCGACTCTGCCCCCAACATGGTCCTCGCCGCCGCAGCAGCCCGAACCCGCAGAATCCGGCTCACCAGCGCCGTCACCGTCCTGAGCGCAATCGATCCCGTACGTGCCTTCCAGAGCTTCGCCACCCTCGACCTGATCTCCGGCGGCCGCGCCGAAATGGTAGTCGGCCGCGGCTCCTTCATCGAAGCCTTCCCCCTCTTCGGCCTCGACCTGAACGACTACGACCTCCTCTTCACCGA
>CANGVB010000291.1 GCA_947456995.1 Bryobacteraceae bacterium
GTTTTTGAAGGCTGGCGTTTACACGGTAACGATCCAGAAGGCTGGTTTCTCGACGGTAACGACCAAGGACATTGCGCTCTCGGCCAATCAGACGGTGAGAACGGATGTGGCGTTGAAGGTTGGGTCGGTGGATACGAAGCTGGAAGTGACGGCTGACATTCCGCCAATCAAGACCGATGATGCGAGTGTGAGTGAAGTGTTGTCGACCAAGCAGACGGTGGATCTGCCGACGCCGTCACGCAATGTGATGCGTCTTGCGATTACGACGCCGGGTGTGATTCCGGGCTTTAAGTCGCCGGCTGGCAACCCTGGTGGCGGTGAAGGTTATATCGGAGCAGGTACGCGCGAAATCATGAACTCGGTTTCGCTGGATGGTGTGTCGATCATGAACAACCTGATCACGACGACGACGCTGCGGCCGAATGCGGATGCGGTGCAGGAAGTGCAGATTCAGACTGGTACGTATCCGGCACAGTATGGCGGGTATTTGGGTGTGCAGTTGAACATGGTTACCAAGTCTGGGACCAATGAGTATCACGGCGCTGTTTATGAGTTTTTGCGGAACCAGACGCTGGATGCGAAGCCGTTCTTTTTGCGGCAGGGTGCGGCAAAGGCACCGTTCCGCCAGAACCAGTTTGGTCTTGCTGTGAATGGACCGCTTTCGATTCCGAAACTGTATGACGGCAAGAACAAGACCTTCTTCATGTTTGCCTATGAGAAGCTGATTTCGAAGACTGCCGCGCCGGTGGTGGACGCGGTGTTGACGCCTCGCATGAGGGCTGGTGACTTTAGTGAACAGCCGGCAACGATTGTCGACCCCTTTAATGGGCGTGCGCCTTTTCCGGGGAATGTGATTCCGACCAGCCGTCTATCAGCGCAGGCGGTTCGCGCATTGGCTTATATGCCAGCCCAGACCGCTCCCGGATTTGTGAACAACTTCAATGCGAACGTTGCCAACAACAACACCACCAGCCAGTACATTGGCCGAGTGGATCAGTCGATCGGTGACAAGAACCGCATGTTCTTTCGCTACACGCTGAACGATACGGCACTGCTGAACGAGAACTCAAATCCGTTTAATGGTTATACGCAGCCTGTGGGAGACAGAAACTGGGTGGCGGGTTACACGCGTGTCTTCTCAAGCACGATGATCAATGACCTCCGGGTTGGCCGCCAGTACACCTCTATTGACAGTTTGAATTTTTTCACTCCAGGAAGCCGGTTTCCCGCGGCGGCTGGTACGGCGCTGGGAATTCCCGGCTTTACCACCGATGACAAGAATCCTGGATTGCCTAGCCTCGGGATCGCGAACTTTATGCCCATTGGCGCGCAGAACATGAGCTCTTCGAATTGGTTCCAGAATGACCGTACGATTCAGATTTCCAATACGTTTTCGGTGTTCAAGGGTGCCCACAGCATTGCTGCCGGTATCGACTCACGGCAGGTGCTGACTAACCGTACGGCGAACAACAATCCCCGCGGCGGCTTTAACTTCAATGCACAGATGACCGGCTTTGGCCCGTCTGACTTTATGCTGGGTGTTCCGCAGGCCGTGACCACTCCGGGCCCGCTGTTTCCTGGTGGTGGCCAGCAGTGGCGCTATGGCTTCTTTGTGCAGGACAAGTGGCAGGTGAACCAGCGCTTGACGCTGACTTACGGCCTTCGCTACGAGTTGCCGACAGTGCCGCAATCGACCACCGGTAACGGTACGATTCTGAATCCGGAACAGACGGCATTTATCCCTTCGAATGTGCCTTCAAAGATTCCCTTCCATCAAGGGGACCACAACAATTTTGCACCTCGAATCGGGCTTGCCTATCGTATGCCTTCAAAGTTTGTTGTGCGTGCAGGCTTTGGGCTTTACTACAACCCGAACCAGATGAACTCCTATACGCTGGCAACAACGAACCCGCCTTTCTCGACAATTTTCACGTTCAATAACGCTGTTAATGCTACTCCCCAGTTCACCCTTTCGGCACCTGTGCCTGCTGGCGGTGGAGCGGCGAATACGCGTCCGAATGCTTTCCACATCAATCCTTACTTGCAGAACGCGACGATGAATCAGTGGAGCTTGTCGCTGGAGCGTGGGCTTTGGAAGTCTGCCGGCTTTGCACTTGAATATCTGGGCAGCTACTCATATCACCTGGATCGCAGCTTCTTCCTGAACACGCCGCGGCCGGGCCCGGGTGCGATCAACGATCGCCGTCCGAATCCTCGCTACGGTGTGATTCGTATGATCCAGAACGATACGATCGGCAAGTACAACGGCTTGTCGGCTGTGTTCCGTCAGAACGGCTTTAAGGGGCTGACGATGATGGCTTCTTACACTTATTCGAAGATGCTGGACATTGCGACCGACTCTAACGGCGGATCGAACGTGATGGATCCTTTCAACACGCAGCTCGACTACGGGCAGGCGAACTGGGATCTGAAGCATCGCTTTGTATCGAGCTTCAACTACGAGATTCCGTTCATGAAGTCGAACCCGAATACAGCGCTGAGACTTGCACTTGGCGGATGGCAGATGAACGGTATTTTCACGGCGCGAGGCGGCTTCCCGTTTGGAGCGATTCTGGCGGCAGATCAAGCCAATGTGGGCCAGGGTACGCAGCGAGCGAATTTCTCTGGCAGCCCTGTGAAGGTGGATTGCGGCTCTGGCAAGCTGGTGCGCTGCGTGGATATCTCAGCGTTCTCACTGCCTGCCCAGTTTACTTATGGCAACACGCCGCGTAACTTCATGCGTGGGCCTGGCCTTGTGAATCTGGACTGGAGCTTGTTCAAGAATTTCGCATTCAACGAACGCTTCAAGCTGCAGTATCGTCTCGAAACTTTCAACACGTTGAACCACCCGAATTTTGGTAACCCGAACAACACGTTTGTTCCGGGATCGACTGTGTTTGGAAACATCACCGGTACGGCAACGAACATGCGTCAGATGCAGATGGCTCTCAAGCTCTTGTTCTAGTTGTAAACGCAGCACAATTTCGTCTGGCCTTAACAGACGGTTTTGAACCAGTGGCCTCCCTTCATCAGGGAGGCCATACGTTTATGGGGCACATGAAGCTTTCAGTCTCGTAAAGCTTTGAGGTAGCGGCTGCCCTGCTGGCTGCGGCCTCTCGAATCACGCTGCTGCCAGGAGACGTTGAGGTGTTTGCGGGCACGGCTTACGGCGACGTAGAAGAGGCGGTGCTCTTCGTCGAAGCGGCCTTCTTTGATGCTGCGCCAACTGGGGAATTCGCCTTCTACTGCTTTGACTACGAAGACTGTGTCGAACTCGAGACCTTTGGCCTGATGGACGGTGAGGATGCGGACGCGGTCTTCGTCGCCGAGCTGGCGTTCGAGGTCGAGGCCTAAGGATGCTACTTCGAGGGCCTGGTCGAGGGTGGTGAAGTGGGCCACAATGTGTCTTAACTCTTCGAGATGTTCGAGGCGTTCTTCGCCTGTGGCGTCGCGGCCGTAGTGCTCTTTGAGGAGGCCTTCGTAAAGGAGCATGTCGAGGGTTTCGAGCGGGGTTTGGGTTCTTGCCCGACTGCGCCAGTCTGTGACCTGGTCTGCCAGTTCGACGAAGCGTTTGCCTACCTGGGTGACGATTTGATTGCGCTGCTGGGCGTGTTGGGCGAGGAGCTTCTTTAGCTCAGTGAGGACGTCGGCAGTCATGCGGACGTCTTCCATCGCCTGGTGGGCTTCACGCAGGGGGAGCTTGAGGGCTTCGACTACGTTGGTGAGGCGGTAGCGAGTGAGCTTGAGCATGCGGCGGCTGATCTCGAGGGTGTCGGCCGTGCCTTTGATGTTGAAGCTGAGCTTGCTCTGGTTAAGGATGAGCGGCCAGTCGAAGGCTTCGAGGTTGTGGCCGACGACGACGCAGCCTTCGATGAATTCGGCGAATTGCTGGAAGGCAAGTGTCGCGTCGATGCCTTCTTTTTCGATGCGCTCGCGGGTGACGCCGTGGACTTTTTCGGCGTCTTTGAGGCGGGCCCAGGTTTCGTCTTTGGTGGGCTTGAGGATGCGGTAGAACTCTTCGTTGCCTTTGAGAGCGGCGAGTTCGACGACTTCATCGAGGTGGATGTCGAGGCCGGTGGTTTCGATGTCGACCACTACCGAGGGATGGGTGAAGAGGGCGCCGAAGGGGTCTCCGTCGCGGTGGGTTGCGGGCTGCAAGAGATCGCCCAGACGGAGGCCAACTTCTTTGGGGAGGGCACTTACTTTTTCAAGCGTTGCTTCGCCGATGCCTTTGGGTGGGACTTGGAGGAAGCGATGGAGGGCGTTGGCTTCCTGACCGTTGCGGAGGATGCGCATGTGCGCGATGGCGGCCTTGATTTCAGCACGCTGGAAGAACTTTTCTTCTTCGACGCGGACGTGCGGGACGTGGTGTTTTTCCAGGGCTTCAGAGACATCGCGGGCGGTGAAGTTAGTTCTGACGAGGATGGCGAAATCGCTCCAGTTGAGCTTGTCTTTGTCGTGTCGTTCGAGAATCTCGTTTGCGACCCATTCGTATTCGTCGCGTGCGGAGACGAAGGGTTTGACGAGGACGGGGGAGCCGTCGGCAGCGACGTTGGGGATGATGCGCTTGGTGAGGGCCTGGGGGTGGGAGAGGATGACGCGCTCGCAGGCGGCGAGGATGTGGCGGGTGGAGCGGAAGTTCTCTTCAAAATGAATGACGGTGGGTTTGTAGTCGTGCTTGTATTGATCGAGGATTTCGAAGGGGGCTGAGCCTCGCCATTCGTAGATGGTTTGATCGACGTCGCCGAAGAAGCTGAGCTGGCGGTGGTGTTGGGCGAGGAGGTCGAGGATTCGGTATTCGGCGCGTGAGGTGTCCTGGACTTCGTCGACCTGGATCCAGTCGTAGCGGGCTTGCCACCAGGCGAGGCGGCTGGGGTTTTCGTCGAAGAGGGTGACTACGCCGAGGATGAGGTCTGTGAAGTCGATGGCGTGGGAGTCGCGCAGCATGGCTACATAGTCGGAGACCAGTGCAGCGTAGTTGATGTTGGGTTGCTGGTAGGCGGGCCAGAGGCCGCTGGCTTTCAGCTTTTCGAAGAAGACGTCGCGGGATTTTCGGGGTGGGCTGGATTCGTATTTCGCGAGGCGGGCATCGCTGATGGCTTGCCAGATGGCGTAGCGGACGCGGTTCCATTGGCCGGGGACGTCGATCTCGTGACGGGTGGCGAGGCGGCCGCAGAGCTCTGTTGCGTCTTCTTCGTCGTAGATGATGAAGTCTGCGGGGAGGCCGAGTGCGCCGGATTCCATGCGGAGGATGTTGGCGCAGAGGGCGTGGAAGGTGGAGCACTGAACGTCGCCGCCGACGCGGCTTTGGACTTCGCGGGCGGCACGGTTGGTGAAGCTGAGGCAGAGCATGCGCTCGGGGTGGACGCCGTTTGCGATGGCGCGGGCGGCACGCTCGGCAAGGGCCATGGTTTTGCCCGTGCCAACAGGGGCCATGACGAGCATGGGTTTGTTCCAGGAGTTGACGACGAGGGTTTGCAAGTCGTTGAGCTGCACTTGTCGATGATATCGAGAGGATGGATACACTAGTGTGGTCATGGTGAAAAAACAGATTGCGGTGTTGCCGGGAGACGGGATTGGGCCGGAA
>CANGVB010000292.1 GCA_947456995.1 Bryobacteraceae bacterium
GCGATCTGCAAAAGCTTGCCAAAGCCTGCAGCGTGTTTAGTGCTCGTGGCATGTCTGGTGATAGTGCTGCTTCGGCGATCCCACAATTGGCTGGTGCTGGGGGCTCGGTCCCCGTTTCTTCGGCCAAGTTGCTGTCGATGGATTCCCCACAGCCCCGCCGTAAAGGCATTGCCGGTTAAGTCCGGTAGGCTACACTTAAGGCTAGAAAGGCTTCCCTAAGCCGAGTCAGCCATCACATGCCTGCCGTATCCATTCATACTTCCATCGCCGAAGAAATTCTTGCTCTCAAAAAGCAACGCAAGGCGATCATCCTGGCCCATCATTATCAGGAATCTGAGATTCAGGAACTGGCCGATGTGATCGGTGACAGCCTGGAGCTCGCGCGTAAAGCCAAACAATTTGACGGAGAAGTGATCGTCTTCTGTGGCGTCTGGTTCATGGCAGAAACTGCCAAGCTCCTCAACCCCGAACGCATCGTTGTTGTTCCTGATAAGAATGCCGGCTGCAGTCTGGTGGATAGCTGCCCTGCTGATCAGGTGAGGGCATTCAAGCAACGCTACCCCGATCACGTCATTGTTAGCTACATCAACACTTCCGCTGCCGTGAAGGCAGAGAGCGACATCATCTGCACTTCCCGCAATGCTGTTCAGGTGGTGAATTCCATTCCCGCCGATAAGCCCATCCTATTCTGTCCCGACATCAACCTCGGCAATTATGTGAAGCAGCAAACCGGCCGGCAAAACATGAAGATCTGGCAGGGGGCCTGTATTGTTCACGCTACCTTTGCCGCTCGCAAATTGACGGCCGCCAGGCTGGAGCATCCCACGGCTTTGGTGGCAGCTCACCCCGAATGCCCCGCCGAAGTGCTGGCGATGGCGGATTACATCGGGTCTACCTCTGCCCTGATCGAGCACTGCGTGAAGAGCGACGTCTCTGAGTGGATCATCATGACCGAGAGTGGCGTGCGCCATTCGCTCGAAAAAGGCGCCCCTTCCAAGAAGTTCTACTTTGTGCCCAACGAAAATTGCAATTGCAGCGAGTGCCCATACATGCGCATGAACACGCTTGAGAAGCTGCGGGACTGCCTGGAAACTCTCGAGCCGCGCCTCGAGTTGCCCGCATCCATCATGGAGCGTGCCCGGCTGCCGATCGAGCGCATGCTCGCCCTGTAGAAAGAAACCTCGTGCAAGCACCACTTGTTGATCGCTTCGGCCGTTTGCACGACAATCTCCGGATTAGCGTTACAGATCGTTGCAACATTCGCTGCTTCTATTGCATGCCTGAAGAAGGCGGCCAATATGCTCCGAAACAGGAAATTTTAAGTTTCGAGGAAATGGCACGGTTTACCCGTGTGGCTGTGGGTTTGGGCGTACGAAAGCTGCGCATTACTGGCGGCGAACCTCTGGCTAGAAAAGACCTTCACAAACTCATAGCGATGCTCACAGAGATTGAGGGCATCGAAGATATCGCCCTCACCACCAATGCCGTACTGCTGGGTGCGCAGGCCAAGGCTCTTTATGATGCTGGTTTGCGCCGTCTCAATGTTCACCTGGATACGCTCGATCGCGAACGCTTCCGCGAGATCACCCGTCGTGACGAGCTGCCTCGTGTGCTTGAGGGCATCGACATTGCCCAGTCACTTGGCTTTGGGCCAATCAAGCTGAACGCTGTGGCGGTGAAGGGCGTTACCGAAGCCGACATCCTTCCCATGGCTCACTTTGGTCGCGAGCGAGGGATTGAAGTGCGTTTTATCGAGTTCATGCCACTTGATAGTCAAGGCATCTGGGACAAAACTCAGGTACTGACTATGGACCAGATGCTCGAGCGACTACGCGCCGAATTTGGCGAGCTCGATGTTGTGCCCGATCAGGATGAACGCGCCCCTGCAACCGAGTTCCGCTATCGCGATGGCAAGGGAAATATTGGCTTTATCGCCAGCGTCAGCAAGCCGTTTTGCCTCAACTGTAATCGCATCCGGCTCACCTCTGACGGCAAGCTGCGTTATTGCCTGTTTGCCGTCGAAGAGATGGATGTGCGGGCGCTGCTCAGGGCAGGCGATGATGCTGGTGTGGCTGCTGCGATCCGCGAGAATCTGATGCGCAAGTGGATTGGCCATGAAATCGGAGCCACGCAGTTTGTACCTCCGCCCCGGCCCATGTACGCGATCGGCGGCTAGCTGCGTTTGAGAAAGCGAAAGGTGAAAGCATCATCGCTTTCGCCGTTTGCCCGCAAATGTTCGAGACGCTCCACTGCTTCTGTTAGCGTCGGGATGGACCCTGCTTCGATCCACCACAAGACGTAGTGTGAAATCTTTGGCAGTTCAAACCATTCCTTGCGCCGGCTGAGTGTGGATTTGTGAAGCCCCTGATAGACAAAGGCCTCCAGATCTTCTGGAGACTCCCAGACTGAGAAATTCACAATCAACATCGGATCGTCGTTCACCCGCACTGCTGTGTTATCGCCTGCCGGAGTCTTGTCTCGCCACACAAAGCCCTTGCTGGCTTCGGCGATGGCGTTGACAGGTGCGAGCAGTTCCACAAAAGGGCGCATGATCTCGCCATCGATAGGGCCAAGCATGCGGGCAACATTGAGCTGAGCTAGATGCTTCTTAGGCATGTTCGTCAGAGTGTACCAGCCAGACGCCGGCGCAAGCTATTGTTGCCCCCAGAATGCTGATTGCGGCCGGAATTTCATTGAAGAAAATCCAGGCCACCAGAAACGTGAGTGGGCCGATCAGCAGAAGCGATGCCGATGCCTTGGCTACCGGCAGCTTGCTTAGGGCATGGCCCCAGAGGCCGTAGGCGAGCGCGCCCGGCCCGGCTGCGAGAAAGGCGATTGTGACCAGATGTCGAAGCGCTACCTGCTGGGCGGAAACGATGAGATTGGGCGCAAACGGGATCATCGCCAGTGCTCCAGCCGAAAAACTGATTGCCGTAATGCCGAGCGAGTCATAACGCTTCATGAGTGGCTTTTGTGCGATCGTGCCCATGCTAAAGATCAAGGCCGCCATCAGCAGCAATCCGACGCCGAAATTCCATTCAAGGCGCCCGCCCGATTCACCCATTGCGATCAGCGCAGCTCCACCGAGGGCTACGCCAAGTCCAGTCCAGGTGCGCCATTTCGGCCGATGCTTGAGGATGAAAACCGAGAGTACAGTAGCGAAGATGGGCATCGTATCCACCAACACGCTGGCTGGGCCTGAGCTTACGGTTTTAATGCCATGGGTCGAGAAAAGCTGGTAGCCGGTAACGCAGCAGAAGCCGCTGAATGCCGTGAGCCAGAAATCGCGGCCGCGTGGGAGTTCTTTACCCTTCCACACCCACACCGACATCAGGATGATCGCTGCAATTCCAAAGCGGAGGGTGAGAATCACTTCCAGTGGGACTTCTCCCATCATGGCCCGGATGAGCGGAAAGGTAAGCGACCACAGAATCAGTGCGATCGAAAGCGAGACGAGGGCTCCACGATTGTGCATGCTTCATCGTATCAGATTGTATACATGTATACAATATCCAGCAAGCTATGATATAGGGAATGCCTGAACGAATTGCCACGCCGCAATTGAAGTATCGGACCGCCCCTGAAGTCGTCGCCGAGTACATTAGAGACGCCATCTATAGAAACGAATTGCTGCCGGGGCAGCAATTGCAGCAGGAAGAACTCGCCATAAAATTCGGGATCAGCCGCATTCCTGTTCGAGACGCTTTGCGTCAGTTACAGGGTGAAGGCCTGGTAGATCTTTATCCGAATCGGGGAGCCTTTGTATCCAACCCTGGCGTTGAAGAGTTGCGTGAAGTCTTCGAATTGCGGATTCTGCTCGAGACCTATGCTCTGAAGCTGGCAGTTCCGAATTTCACCAAGCAGGAATTTGAGTTGTGTTCCAGCCTGCTCACTCACCTTGAGAGCGTTGCGAACCGGGCGGATTGGTCGCGCATCGACCAGGCCTTTCATGCCGCGCTTTATGCTCCCTGCAAGCAGTCGCGCACGCTCACACTGATCGATAATCTCCGCGGCAGTGTGAACCGCTTCTACTTCCTTTATCTTTCACCGGAGAGCTATGGGCCTGACTGCCTGCGAGAGCACCGGCAGATTCTCAAGGCTTGTCAGAAGCGTGATGCAGAAGCCGCTGCCGGTTTTCTCGAAGCCCACTTGAGGCGATCTCTCGCTGAGGTGGAAAGCGTCAGCGCTTCGGGTCAGCAATAGCCTGATACGCAAAAAGATCAAAAGGATAAGCCCCGGGCAACCGTTTGATCAATCGATAGTGAGCGCGGATCATATCCATATGACTCTTTGGCAGGCGCGGGAATTCCGGATCTGAATTTTCCTGGCCGAACAAATCTTCGAAGAGCAAGATGGATTGGAATTTGCCATCTCGAATGTCTTCGAGCACCCGCTTGTCACTCAACTGTCCAGCATCCACCAGCCAGCGGTAGATCAGCGGTTCTACTTCGATTCTGCGCTTGAAGTGGACGAGCGAATTTGAGTCGGCTGAAAGTACCTGGCCGGGCTTGGCAAAGAAGGGTTCCAGTTCTTTGAGCTGCACCCGGAATTTCTGTTCGCCCTCGATGCGTTCGAGTAGTGCTGTGGTGGAGATTCTCAGATTTTGCACTGCAAATACAGCCAGTGGAAGAATCAGCATCGTAACCCAGCTCTTGCTTCCGCTCGAGTAAAGGTCAAAAAAGTCGAGGCTTTGCAAAGAAAGGCAACTGCAAACGATCAGCAGAATCGCCGTCTCAATCTGGTAGTTAAAGTCGGAGCCGAGTTTGCATGCCGTTGCCAGAAGTATGGCAAGAGCCGCCAATAGATAAACAAAGGAGTCCCGGCCACGGGTTGCAAAAACCTGTTTTGCCCCCAGCGCTGAGATCAAAAACAGCGGTGACAGGGTGGCCAGCATGAACTCGAAATGGAGCTGAAGCTTGAAGAGGGCAAAGGGATTGAGGTTGGAACTAACCGTATTGAAGAAGAAGCGCCCATTGAGCATCGCGTTAAGGCCCAACACGATGGCACCTCCCACTCCACCTACCAGCAGGCCGAAGCGCAGCGCTCTTTTGGGACTTGAAAATGCCAGAAGCAGAAAGATTGCTGCAGGAGCTGCCAGTGCGGTTTGTTTGAACAGGAGCCCAAGCACCGCGAGGGCAGCCGCTTTGTCCAGCCCTTCCTCACCAAGCACTGAGTGTCTAGCATAGAGATAGAAAGCCGCGAGGCTCAGCGCAATGGCCGGTACATCGGCCCTGCCGATTACTCCCCATCCCACAAGCAGTTGCGCCATGCCAGCCATCGCCAGCCCCGTCCACCCGCAACGCCGGTCGTTGGTATAAAGAAGCAAAAGTTTCCAAATGAGAAAGAAGATGGTGGCCATCGCTGCGATGTTGATCAGTCGGCCGGCCAGTAGAAGCGGAATGCCAACCTTGAACATGCCCGCAATCATCCCGTAGATGAGGGGCATGTACGCGCAGATGGTGAGTGGGTAGTCTTTGAGGTCGTAGTAGAGAATTCCTTCAGTCGCAAGCGTAAACGCGTGGGTGGCCACGATGCCTTCCGGTTGCGTAAACTCGCTTTGCGCCCATAGTGCGACTCCAA
>CANGVB010000293.1 GCA_947456995.1 Bryobacteraceae bacterium
GCAAAAGGCGAGGAGAGTGGCTCCAAGCGACTACTCTTCTTTCAGATGAATGGCGAGTTTCGACTGGAGAATCTGGCAGACCAGTCACATCAGTTTTTCTATGGCCACCGATATTGGCCCGCGATCAAGAAGGCCGTTGATACAAGCGGCGCAGGTGACTTGTATTCGAGAATCGAAGCTACGGCCAAGAAGAGTGGTGCGCCACTAGACTTCGCGCTGGCTATGTCCGCTGTTGCATACATGACGCTCGAGCAGTGTGGCAGCAGTTGCCTGTCGAGTTCCTACAGTCGGGCAATGGAGAAAGAAAAGCGCGAGGAATGGTTGCGACGCAGAGCTACGGCGCTTCGTCCTTCATTGATGGAACGGCTTAAGGGCAAGAGCAGTTGCGAGCGTGTGATCTTCGACGAGAAAAATGCCGACGGCTGGTTTGCCATTCAGGCTACACAGGACATCACTACTGCCGCCGAACTGGACAAGCGACCCTTTCATGAAAGCGACAAGCGTTGCTATGAGGGCATGGGGCCGATCCCGGTGGATTGCCGCTCGGGGTCCTGTGGCACCTGCTGGGTGGGCATTCTGGGCGGTAACGAAAACCTCGACCCGGTAGAAGACTTCGAGCGAAAGCGTATGGAGTACTTCGGCTATTGGGATAGCGGCTTTGTGGATTCCCAGCTGGAACGGCCGCTGATTCGTTTGTCCTGTCAGACGAAGGCCAATGGCAGCGTCAGTATCGTTATCCCCCCGTGGAATGGGGTCTTTGGCCGCTCTCGACGGGAAAAAGAATCAGGGGGCTGAGTACTGCCTTCGGCCGATTGCTTTGGCGCCAGGGTACTTTTCTTTGCCTGCGGCTGAAAGCGTAGCTACTACTTTTCGCACCGTTGCTTCGCCTTCAGGGGGATCGTAATAGAGTGTGTAGCGAGAGCGGATGCGCTCCAGAATCTCGACCAGCGGAGCTGGCGAATCGTTGATGTCCATCAGCTCACCAGAACTTTTGTTCACCAAATCTGAGACGCTGGCGTTGAGTGGGATGAGATAAGGAGTGGTGACTTTGCGATAAATCGCCAGCCCTCGAGCCAGCTTCGATGGATTCAAGATCAGCGCGTTGAAGGTGATATCGCCTTCCCAAAGTTCCTGGAGGACTTTAGCTGACCGGGTCCCCTTTTGGCCCTGTCCATCGGTGAGCATGAGAATGGCTCTTCGACGCTCTTTGGCTGAATCTGCTCTGAGGATTTTTGCTGCTTCGTAGATGGGTGTATTGAGTATGGTGCCGCCGCCAAAATTCTTCTTTTGCGCGAGTTCCTGGATTTTTGATTCCACCTCTACCAAATCGGAGCTCAGGCTGAGTCTAACCTTATTCTTTAAGTTGAAGCTCATCAGACCAACACGATCCTGAGGCTTGAGCGCCTGGAGGGCTTGTTTGGCAGTTTGTGCGATTCGGGAAACGTTACCGTGCATGCTTCCTGAAACATCAACAATCAGGAAAAGATCGAGTGGCACTTCGTCGCGCTCGAGTGAGCGGATCGTCTGCTTCGATTCGTTTTCGCTGACCTCAACGTCAGCCGCCAACAAGCCCTGGAGTGGCTTGCCAAGATGATCGATGGCCCGCATCTCAATACGGGCCAACTTTACTGTTGTAGAAAAGTCCTGCATGTTGAGCAGGCACATCAAAAGCGTCGCGAACAAAAAATGGCTCCTAGCGCCAGTCCACTACCGCCTTTAGAATTCCATTCGACGGATCTGTCCATCCTGCAAAGCGGTCGGTCATCTGGTCTACCGGGCAGAGGTCACTCACCCAGTGTTTTGTATTGATGCGGCCGGCTTCGGCTTCGCTGAGGATGAACTGGTGTTCTTCGGGCAGAGCGTTTCTGGAACTTAAAATTGTCAGCTCTCTCCGGTGAAACGGATCCGGATCGTGGAAAGTTACATCACCCACAAATAACCCAACAAAAACGAGCTTGCCGCCTGCACCGGCGTAGCTAAAGGCATCCTGCATTGAGTTTTTGTTGCCGGTGCAATCAAAGATCAGGGTTGGAAGTTCTGGTGTTTGATCGAGAACGGATTCGTTGGAGGAATGCACTGCCGCTGCGCCCATGTATTTCTCCGAGAAGCTGCGACGCTCGCTGCTGAGGTCAAGCACCTCAAAGCGAATGCCCTTGAGACGGAGAAATTCCATTACCGTGCAGCCGATCGGGCCAGCACCGATCACCAGGGCTCGCTCGCCCTGCTTGGGCTGTGCACGGTTCACAGCGTGGCAACCAATGCCAAGAGTTTCAATCAGGGCCAATTCTTCCAGCGACAGCGTTTTAGAGGGGTAAAGGTGAGCGGCCGGCAGGATCATTTCTTCACGCATGCCGCCGTCGGTGTGAACGCCCAATACCTTCAGGCTGATACAGCAGTTGGATTTGCCGGCCCGGCAAGAGATGCATTCACCGCACGCCATGTAGGGATTTACGGCACACAAGTCACCGGGGGCGACGTTGCTTACACCGGGGCCGGTCTTTAGAACTTCGACACCCAATTCGTGGCCGAGAATCCTGGGGTAAGAGAAGAAGGGCTGGCGGCCTTTGAAGGCATGAAGGTCTGTGCCACAGATTCCAACGGTACGAATTCGAACGAGTGCTTCGCCCGCTTCAGGGTTGTTGGCGGAGGGGAGATTGGTCCACTGGAAGTCTCCCGGCTGATTCAGAGAAATTGCGCGCATCTCTGGCAATTGTATGTGGATTGAGGAGTGATAAGTTGGTGTTTCATGGTGTTGCGATTTTTTTTCCTAGTTGCCGTGTCGATTGGGCTGGCGTCCCCGGCTGATTTCGTGAACGAAATCAATCCGATACTGGCCAGCCGTTGCCTGAGTTGCCATAGTGGTGCGAAGCCTCAGGCTGGCCTCGATCTTTCCAGTAAAGAGGGCGCAAGCAAAGTTCTTGATGTGCTGATTGCGAGAGTCGAAGGTCGTGCCGGGCGCGTGATGCCGCCGGTGGGCAAACCTCTTGAGGCGAAGCAGATTGAGCTTTTGAAGGCCTGGGTTGCTGAAGGTGCGCCATGGGTGGATGTGCAGAAGAACAAGATGCCTGATTGGGTAGCTCCGCTTGCTCCCAGAATTGTGAATGTGCCAGCCGGGGCAGGGAACCCGATTGACCGCTTCCTCGGAAAGCCGGCGAAAGGCTTGGCCGGGGATGCCACCTTTGCCCGTCGAGCCTTCCTTGACCTGTGGGGCATCGCGCCCAGCCCTCAAGATCTGGATCGCTTTGAAGCCCAACAAAACCCAGCAAAGCGTGCGCAGCTCGTTGAGCGTTTGCTCGCCGACGATAGGCGCTACACCGGTCACTGGATCAGTTGGTGGAACGATCTGCTGCGCAACGATATTGGCGTTGTTTACCACGGCGACCGGAAGTCGATCACGCCGTGGCTCGAACGGGCGCTTCGCACGAATATGCCTTACGACGAGATGGTGCGTGAGCTCTTGAATCCCATCGGCAACGAATCGGCTGAAGGCTTTCTCATTGGCGTGAACTGGAGAGGGGAAGTGAATGCCAGCCAAACTCCCTACATGCAGGCCTCACAGAATACGGCTCAGATCTTTCTCGGTATCAATCTGAAGTGCGCCAGTTGCCATGACAGCTTCATCAACAAGTACAAACTGAAGGAAGCTTACGGTTTGGCTGCCATGTTCTCGCAAGAGAGCAAGCTGGAATTGGTGCGCTGTGACAACAAGACGGGTGTCTATCAGGAGCCGGAATTCCTTTGGCCCGAACTTGGCAAAATACCCAGTGGCGCAAGCACCAGCGAGCGTCGCCTCTACGCTTCAAGGCTTTTCACGCATCCCCAGAACGGCCGTCTGGCCCGGACTATCGTGAATCGTTTTTGGCAGCGGTTGATGGGTAAGGGATTGGTGGAGCCAGTTGACGATATGGATGCCAAACCTTCGAACCCGGATCTGCTGGATTGGCTGGCGGCCGACTTCTCGGCACATGGTTACGACCTCAAGTACTTGTTGAAACTGCTGATGAGCTCTGAGGCTTACCAGCGTCTTGATGCTGCGCCCAGAAGAATCAGCGCGGAGCAGTTCAGCGATACGCTGAGTGCGATTACTGGAGAGTGGCGATTCCTGCAGACGAATAATTCCGATCGTGCCTTGCTGGGGCGGGACTGGCAATTTAAGAGCAATCCGCTTGGAAGAGCATTGGGCCGGCCGATTCGCGATCAGGTTTACACAACTCGAAATGAAGACGCAACGACGTTTCAAGCCCTCGAGCTTGCCAATGGTTCGACGCTAGCCAAGATGATCCATCGCGGTGTGATGCGCTTGATGGATGAGCTGCCACCAGCCCCGCCGAGCCTCTTTGATTCTCTGGCCCTGCGGAGTGGCGCGAAGACGGTGGAGATCCCGGTGAAAGGCCTCAAGCAAGTCTATCTTTTGACGGAAGACGCCGGGACTTATGATCTGGACAAAGCTGAGGTGGGTTGGGCTGAGGTGACATTGAGCGGGCCGGCTGGGACGAAGGTTCTCGAGGCGGGGCGTCTGCGCACACGGATTGGTTCGCGCCGGGTATATGAGGTGGATTCGGGGTATGAGAAGCTTACCGCCAAGGTATGGATCAGTGATGCGTCCAAGGCGAGCGATATCAATACGTCGGTTCGCTTCTTCGCCTTCGGTGCAGAACCAGATCCGACGCGGTTGGTGAAGGTGGCAGGCGAAAGCCCCTGGCCGGCAGCTCCGAAGCTCACTAGCGTAGATCAGGCAGTAGATTATTTGTGGCGGGGCCTGCTGAGCAGGCGTCCAACAGATGAAGAGAGACTGACCGCAAGAAAGCTTTTCCCAGGCGGCAAGCTGCAGCGTGAAGGCACAGAAGACTTATTGTGGAGTTTGTTGATGCATCCGGAGTTTCAGTTCACATGGTAAATCGTCGCGATTGGATGAAGGCGGCCACAATGGCTGCATTGGGCGCAGGTGAAGCAAGGCTGATTGCTGCGCCCCAGAACCCGGCGGCCAAGGCCGATTCGGTAATTCTGCTGTGGATGGCCGGAGGCATGGCTCAGACCGAAACCTTCGATCCCAAGCGCTACACGCCTTATGAAACGGGTCTGCGTAGTGACAAGGTGCTGTCGACCTTCCCGTCGATTCCTACAGTTCTTGATGGGGTGTCATTGTCGAAGGGGCTTGAGCGAACGGCAAAGGTGCTCAATCGCGGAACCTTGTTGCGATCGCATCGTGTGGGCGACCTTGGATTCATTCTGCATTCCCGCCATCAATTCCATTGGCACACGGGATACGAGCCACCACAAAGCGTCGCCGTGCCGCACATGGGTTCCTTTATCAGCCGCACGCTTGGGCCCAAGAACCCCGACATCCCTGCCTTTATCGACATCGGCCAGAATCTTGAGATCGGTGGCGAGAGCGACAGCTTGAAAGCCTTCCATACTGCTGGCTTTCTGGGCAGCGAGCATTCCCCCTTTTTGATTACCGACCCTAAGGATGCAGTTGCCTCGACACAACCCAGCGAGTTCCTGGGGCTGAGTCGCTTCCAAAACCGCTATCAGGTTTACCGAGATCTAATTGCCAAGTCGCCTCTGCGCGAGAA
>CANGVB010000294.1 GCA_947456995.1 Bryobacteraceae bacterium
ATTTTCACCAGATCGAGATAGGCGGCGCGCACTTCTTCGCTCGTGCACATCGGACGAACCTCAAGAATCGAGTAGGCGCGAGCGAGGTTTTCGGGAATAGGGGGGCTGATGCTGCTCAAATCGCTTTATCGGCCTAAAACACTCTTTGCTTCAGTCGCGCCACGTTGAATTTTGCAGTATCGGCAACCGCCATCACAGTCATCACGCCTGCCTGGACGGGATCCGAGACCACCAAATCGGCCGCCTCGGGCACACTGCCGGCCATATTCAGGCTCACCACCAGCAAACCTTGAGCCCGAACCTCGCGCACAGCAATCTCGATTTCTCCACCCATCAACGAGCCCGCCAGCACCAGGGCCTTCGCCCGCGGCAACCGCGCAACGGCCCGCACGGCGTCAGCAAGTTGCTGCTCGCCCACCAGCGGAATCGTATCGATAGAGATATGTTCGCCTCGCAGATTGTGGCGGTCGGCCTCTGAAATCGCGCCAATGGCCACCTGCGCAACCTGTGCGCCACCACCCATGATGATGATCCGCTTGCCGTAGATCTTCTCCATGCTGCGCACTTCTTCCACGCCCAGCACTGCCGGTAATGCTGCCAGTTCGCTCAGCACAATGGCAGAATCCGGCTGCGGCAATTCAATCTCGAAAAAAGTTCGTTCTTCATTGTCGAGACGGCTACCAAGAATCGCCACCGAGGTGATATTCCCCTGGTGCGCGGCAATCACCCCGGTGATCTGGTGCAGTGCTCCTGGCCCGGGATGGACGCGGAGCAAAAGCGCGAGCTTGGTCTCAGACATGGATTTCGTATTTCTTCAAAATTTCAGGCCAGATGCCCTTCGCCTTCAGGATCAACTCGCAAACCTCACGCACTGCGCCTTCGCCACCTTTGGCATCGGTGGTGACATGCGCCGAGCGCTTCACTTCCTCCCGCGCATTGGCGGTAGCAAAGCTCAGGCCCACACGGTTGTAGATCACCACATCAGTGAAATCGTCTCCGATGTAGGCGACATTTTCCGGCCCTACCTTCACATCAGCCATGATCTCGTCCAAAATCGGAATCTTTTCAATATGTCCCTGATAGACGTACTTCATCTTCGCTTGCCGTGCTCGCTCAGCCGTAGCCGGTGAAACGCGGCCCGAGATGACGCCGGTAACAATCCCGTGCCAGCTCAGCCACTGCAGGGCAATGCCGTCCTGCGAATCGAAGGCCTTGGTCTCAAGAATCGATCCATCCGGAAACGGAATGTTGTACAGACGTCCATCGGTAAGGACACCATCGACGTCCATCAGTAGCACCTGGATCTTGGCGGCGCGCGCTTGCAGCTCGGGGCTGAGTTCAGAAGGCATTACCGCCATTTTCGCATCTAGGGAGTTTCAAAGAGACGGCGATACAGCGTTTTCTGCTCTTCAAGCAGCCGCGCATAGGCGTCGGCGAATTGTGGCCTCGGCAGGAAGGTGTCGCCCGTAGCGGAGGGGATCTCACTCAAATGCGCAACCGCGCCGATACGCTCCAGGGCCAACATCGCAGCCCCTCGCGCAGAGGTCTCCTTCTCAAGACTTGCCACAACCGGCCTGCCCAGCGCATCGGCCATCATCTGGGTCCAGACAGTAGACTTGCGCAGCGCCTCGCCAGTCGCAATCACTCGCTCTGGCGCGCCCAGCCGGTCTGACAAAATGTCATAAAGCAAACGAAAGCGCAAAGCCACAGATTCAAGCGAAGCCGCAAGAATCTCCACCGGCGTCGTGTTCAGGTTCAAACCAGTAATCGCGCCACGAGCATCAGCACGCCACTTGGTGCTGCGCTCGCCCGCAAAAAGCGGCATTACCGTAAGGCCATGAGAGCCTGGTGTGATTTGAGAAAGCTGCTGCTCCCAGTCCGCCGGCATCTGAAAGCGCTCCATCACCCATTCAAATACCTTGCCCCCGTTCGACAACGCACCCCCCAATACAAAGCGCCGCGGGTCGAGCCGGTAACACCACAAACCCTGAGGAATCTCCACCTGCGGCCGCTCAAACACCGCGCGCATCGCCCCTGTCGTGCCCACCATCAATGCAAACTCATTGGGAGTGTCACAGCCACAACCAATGTTATTGGCCGCACCATCGCCAATCGAAGGGAACCACGGGATCTCGGCAAACAGTGGCCAGCGCTCTGCATACTGAGGCAGCAAGCCCTGCGCCGGTTGATCGAGCCGGCTCAAATCGGCCAACTGTTCGGCACGCAGGCCCAGATGCGCCACCAGCTCTGCATCGTAGCTCTGAGTATTGGAATTCCAAAGGCCCGTCGCCGACAACATCGAAGTAGCCGCATGAGCTCGGCCAAAGAACTCAAGAAAAAGATACTCCCCAAAGCTCATCCATTGAGCCGAGGCCTCAAACCATTCGCGACGTTGCTCCCGCAGCCACATCATTTTTGCCGGCCAATAGCTGGGGTGAAAAACCGTACCCACGCGCGAATGAAACAGCGTCTCGTCCAGATCCCGCTTCAGTTGCTCCGCCGCCGGCTGGCTGCGGGTATCCAGAAGATGTAGGATCGGGCTTGAGGGCTTGCCCTGCGCATTCACACCAAGAAACGAATGCCAGAACGTACACATCGAAACCGCATCCGGCTTGCGGCCCAGTTGCGCAAGCGCTTTGTGTGCCTGATCGAGACTGGCCAGCGCTGCAGCCAACAGATCGGGCGCCTGAATCTCCACACCGCCATCAGAGGTGGTGTGCAGGTCATAGCCAATTTGCGTAGTCGTAATCACAGGCCGTGCGGTCTGATCGAATACGAGGGTTTTGACAGAGGTGGTGCCAGCGTCAAAGCTGACCACAAGGGCAGAGTTCATCAATCGCTACTTTACCTTGAGAATCGGAATCAGTTCGATGATCAGAATAATTACAATCGTCAGCTCCAGCAGAAAGCTCCGTGCTTCGCGGAATTCACTCACCATGAAGTGATACAGTTCGCCAGCCGTTTTCAGCTTCTGATCCACCAGATTGCGATAGTCGTTGGCCCCCACCTTGGCTGCCGCCAGCCGGTAGGCACGGGCATAGAACATGTCGCTCAGAAACTTGATCGCATTGTCGGTGCGCTCGGTCAGCTCAATCACCTCCAGCCGCAACCGGTTCATCTGTTTGGCCTCACGCGCCAACCGCCAGCTTGCCCACACTCCGCCCCGGCGATCCAGTTCGCTATAGGCATGCTTCAGCACGCCAGAGAGAATCTCGTCGTAGCGCCGGTATTCCAGCAACTGGGTATTCGCGTATTCGAGCAGATCAAGTATCGGTGCCGCCCCATGAGGCGTATCGTAAACCACCGCCGCCAGCCAACCCACCAGCAAGGCATCAGCCGGAAAGTAAGAGAGACTCGACGAAAGAATTTCTTTCTGTTCGCCCTCTGACAAAGCCTGTGTCTCACCGCGCAGGATTTGCGCCAGATCACCGCCATGCTGGGCCAATAATTCCGGCCCCGTCAGCAACGCCCCGGCTCCATTGCGCACCTCGTGCAGGTGCACAACATAATAAGCTTCGTCCAGCCACTCCGCATAGGGCTTCTTCACGGCAGACTTGATTCGATTCACATGACGGTGAGCGATCTCAAGCCCCCGCTGCTCCACCTCGCCCGCTTCAATCCAGCGGTGCGAAAGCGCAATCAGTTCAGGCCATTCGCACTGAAAGTGAAGCTCAATCTCAAGACTCACCACTCCATAGTCGAAGTAACGAAGACGAGCATCCACCGATTCCCCAGTCGCCAAATGAAACGAATCAGTCGGCTCAGCCACAGGGGCCTGGGCATAACGGACATAAACCGGTGCTGGCTGGCGAAACTCAGGAGAACGCACCGGTGCCGCAGAACCCAATAGCCGGCGCACTTCTTCAAGATCTAGCTCTTCGGCTATGTCAAAAAGCAACAGCGCACTGATCGATCCACGGCAGGCGGGCATTACGCTACCAGTCTAAGCGTTCACCGCCAGGATAAACGGCCCGCACATCGAGATTACTCCCCAGAATTAGGACGTCCGCGACTTTGCCTGGCTCCAAGCTGCCCACAAGATCAGAAACCCCAACCCGCTCTGCCGGTGTCAAACTCGCCATACGAATCACCTCAGGTAGACTCGCCGTCGTATCCCGGGCCATCACACGCACCATCTCATCCATACCCACAACAGAACTCGCCAGCCCTTGCCCCGGCACGAAGCCAACCTTGCCATCGCTCTCAAACCAGCTCCCCGTCTCTGGGTGCCCAAATCGATAGCGCCCCGCAGGCATATCCAGGGCACGATTGGCATCCGTCACCAGACAAAGCCGCGTTGCCCCCTTCATCCGATACGCAAACTCAAGCAGCTCTGGCGACAAATGGCAGCCATCGGCGATCACCTCAGTGCTCATCTCCCCATGAGCCAAAACAAACTGCTCCATGCTGGCCTGCATCGGCGTTCCATAGCGAGCCCGCAACGAGGCCACAGAACTCATCGCACACCAGAAATGATCCACGTGCCGCATGCCGGCAGCATAAGCACGAGCCATCTCGCTCCAGGTGGAATTGGAATGGCCACAAGTCACCAGACACCCTGCCGCAGCCGCTGCCCTGTAGAAGGCCTCAGCTCCATCCAGTTCCGCAGCACAGGTCGCAATTCGAATCAGTCCTGTCGCAAGAAATGCCTCGTATTCCGAAGGCTTCGGGTCGCGTCGCCCCTCCACCGAATGGCAGCCCACTTTGTCTTCGGCAAAGTAAGGGCCGTAATAATGCACACCACCAATTCGAGCTCCATCGCGCAGACTCCAGCTTGCCTGCACCTCCAAACACGCAGCCAGCATGGCCGCCAGCTCTTCGGTACTCCCGGTAGTAGTTGTCGGAAAGATCGTCGTTGTGCCGTGCCGTGCATGTGCGCGATTCGCCACCCTCACCGCATCCGCCGTGCCATCCATGTAGTCTGCACCCGCACCTCCATGCACATGCAAATCGACAAATCCAGGTGCGATGTAAGTCCCCTCGATCACTTCGCTCTCAGCAGGGGCCTCCATTTCGATCGAGAGAATCCGGCCTCCCTCGGTGATGAGGTAAGCATCAGGCACAGTGCGGTCCGGCAATATCAGCTCACCATGGAAGCTTCGTTTCATCTTCATCCCCTTGCTTGTCCAGCCCATTCATTTCTGGCGGGGGCGGCTTGGCAAATCAGCCAGATAGTCCACAGCTACTTTAAGAAACATCTCGGCGAGAATAGGATCCACTTCAAACAAAGCCTGATACTGCCGCCTCAACTCAGTTCGGTCAGCGCGAGCCACTGGCCCTGTCCAGCCCCGTCTGCCCGCTCTCAGATACGCCCTCAAAGCCCCGATGACAGAGGTCTCCACCGTACTTTCGGCTACCTTGGTAGGGATGCCCGCTGCCCGCATTGTGTCAACGGCTGCGGCGATCATCGGGAAGGTCATGCCCGCAGCAAAAGTCAGCCCCGCTTCATACACGGGCCGCATGCGAGTATTCATCTCCACGATGCGTGCGGTTCCGTCTTCTTCCACCAGGCGCCTCAGCCGGTGCAGCGCGGTGTTGTCACCCTCAAATAAATAACGCTTCCCGCCAAAACCTTC
>CANGVB010000295.1 GCA_947456995.1 Bryobacteraceae bacterium
CTATGGGGGGAGTACGGCGGTGGACCCTCGTTATCAGCCGCTGCTCGATGGAGTGGATGAGGCGGATTCGCTGGTGGTGAACCCTCATAAGTGGTTGTTTGTGCCGATGGATTTGAGCGTGTTCTATTGCCGCAACAAGGAGTGGTTGCGGGATGCGTTCTCGCTGGTGCCGGAGTATTTGCGGACGGCTGGTGACGACCGGGCGCTCAATTATCACGAGTATGGCTTGCCGCTGGGACGGCGTTCTCGGTCGCTGAAGTTGTGGTTTACGATGCGGTCTTTTGGGCGGGTGAAGCTGGCGGCGATGATTCATGAACAGATTGAGGCGGCCAAGGGTTTGGCTGATAAGATTGCGGCGCATCCGGATTATGAGATCTGTGCGCCCGTTCATTTTTCGCTGGTGGTGTTCCGGCATCGCGGCGGGGATGAGTTTAATCAGAGGCTGCTGGACGCCGTCAATTCGAGCGGTGAAGTCTTGCTCTCGCCCAACGTTTTGCGAGGGCAGAAGGTGATTCGTCTGGCGATTGGGAATATTCAGACCAATCGTGTGGATCTGGCGGCGGTTTGGGCTCTTTTGCAGGAGAAGGCGGCAGAGCTGGGGACACCACGATAAAATGGGCTTCGCATGCAAATCCCCCCTGATGGAACAGGCCAGGAAAAGCGCCACGGAACGCGCCTCGATTCCTGGAAAGAAATCGCAGCATACCTGAACCGGGATATCCGCACCGTCCAGCGTTGGGAAAAGACCGCCAAACTGCCAGTGATGCGTCTGCAGACGCCGGGCCTGCGCGCTGTTTTTGCCTATACCGAAGAACTCGACCAGTGGTTGAAGCTCCAAAGCCCGGAAACCCCCGTTGCGCCTCCCAGAAATTACCGGTGGCTCGCACTTGGTGGTGTTGCTGCTCTGGCTACACTGCTCGGCTTTGTCTGGGTTTCCCGCCCGAAGCCATCCATCCCTCTGAGCCCCCGGCCGATCACGTCTGAACCCTCTATTGAACGGGACCCAAGTTTCTCGCCCGACGGGATGAACGTCACCTATTCGGCACCGACGGCGAATTCGCCGTTCAATATCTTTGTGCGTCCTATCAACGGCGGCTCTCCGGTACAGCTTACAGACCATCCGCAGGAGAATCGCTCTCCCGCCTGGTCTCCTGACGGCTCGCGGATTGCCTTTCTGCGAGGCACTCTTACCCGGAAGGCCAGTTTGATGTTGATTCCTGCCCTGGGTGGCGAAGAAACCAAGCTGGTAGAGATTGCACCCCATCCGATGCGCCGATTCCTGAGCATTGGCCGGCTGCTGGCCTGGTCTCCCGATGGCAAACACATTGCGTTTCCAGACCGTGGGGAGAGCTTTTCGGCCCCGATTTACCTCTTTGACGTGGAATCGCGCGAGAGAAAACAACTCACATTTCCCTCACCGACAGAACACGATGTCGAGCCGGGCTTTTCTCCTGATGGCCGTATGCTGTTGTTTACCCGCGTCAATAACGAGCTGACTTCCACAGTCATGATTCAGCCCTTGAATTCTTCGCTGCAGCCGGATGGGCCGCCGCGCAAGATTCCGGGCGTCGGGCCGTGGAATGCCTCGCCCGTCTGGATGCCCTCCAACGGCGACGTCCTCTTCTGCAGCGGCGCCTTTCCAAGGCTTTTTCTGTACCGTGTCGCCTCGGATGGCTCCTCTGCGCCTCTGCCCTACGCCATTACGGGCAACCACTCGATGCAGCTTACATATCATGCCGCCTCTGGCCGTCTGATTTCACGCAACAACCAGATTCAGAACGACATCATTCGTGTCTCACTTGAGAACCCCAAGCAACCGAAGGTGATCATCCAGTCGACCTTTGTGGATCGCAGCCCTGCTTATTCTCCTGATGGAAGCCAGATTGCATTTGTCTCAGACCGCACGGGTACGCGGCAAATTTGGGTTTCTGATGCCAATGGAGCGAATCCCATCGCCTGGACTCGTGACATGGAGGTGGACGGGCTACGGCCAGACTGGTCTCCCGACGGCAAAAAACTCCTCTTTGTTGCCAGCGCTCCTGGCTTGAGCCAGGTCTTTTCTGTCGACAGCGATACGCGCAAAACAACACGGCTCTCTAATGACTCCCTCGAATATATCCAGGCACGCTATTCCCGAGACGGGAAGATGATTTACGCTTCGGTAAAAGTTGACGGCGCGAGCGTGATCTATTCGATGCCTTCCACCGGAGGGGCAGCTCGGCCAATGGGTCTGAAGGGAGGACCTATTCTCGGTGAATCTCCCGATGGGCAATCTCTTTATTTTTTTGGTGTCAAACCAGACGGCTCCCGGTGGCTAAAGCGGGCCTCGCGGGATGGCAAAACCCAGGATTGGGTGGCAGAAGTTCCCGTGGCCGAAAACGCATCATTGACCCGGGAAGGCATTATGTACTACGAAGTCAAGTCTGGAGAGGCCTCCATTTTTCTGATTCCGTTCGCTGGGACCCCAAAGCTGATTCAAAAGTATACGATCGAAAGCGCCCGGGGCCTTTCGGTGTCTCCCGATTCCAAAAACATTCTCTGCACCCGAGTGCAGCCGCCGATTGCGGACCTTTACCTGGTTGAAAACGTTCGTTAACACACGCGGCAGGAGACGACATTGCCTGTTTTCCCCTGACATTTCAACAATTTCGCCTCCCACCACTTGGAGCTGAGTTCCTGGCCACCATAAGCTCAGCCTCATGGTTACAAACGGCTGGGACACAGTTTACGCACTTTCTTTCGATTGCCTGAACCAGCAATTCGCGACAGATTCATTAGCATTTCCTAATCAGGTTCAGATTTCTACGCAGTCGAGCCCCTTTACGATCCAGGCAAATCTTGGAGCGTGGAAAGCGTCTACGGGTGGCTCAGCACAACTGCTGAATGTTCAGATCCCGGTTGTCTCCGGGACGCTGGCCGACCAGGACAAGGGAAGCTTCGACCTCAGCGGAGTCGTTCTCAGCTACGATCTTTCGCTCGAGTTGCTTTCCCAGCCCAATACCTTGTCGCTGAGCCTGAGCATCCCCACCCTTACGGCCGTAGAGGTTTTGCAGCCCGGTTCTTTGAGCGAGCTCCAGCAGGTGGGTCTGCTGGCAGGTGTCGCCTCTTACCTGGGCGCCAACGCGCAGGCGATCAACTACGCCTTTGCCTCGGTTGACCTCGGGGCGCAATCGGGCACTTCCTGGCTCACGCCCAAAGCTTGCAACTACACCACCTTCGACAATTTTCTTGTCGTCCTGGCCAGCGTACACAGCACCGACATTTCAAAGCTGACGCCCACGGCGGATTCCACAATGCTGGCCCCTGGCAATACGGCGGCGATGCTGATTGATCCAGGCATCTTTCTCGAGTATGGCGTTATGCCCACGCTTCCTGGTCAGCTGGGGATTCCTGCCTCCCCCATGCCCTTTGCCATGAGCCCGACCACAAGTCCTGCCATCATCTGTACTCAAGAAATTAGCCTGCCCCCTGTGAAAGTGGGAGCGATTGATTACAGCCCGAAGCTGATGGAATACAACATGTCGCTTGTGGGGTCTGTTCTTACGACCGAAGCAGTCGTGACATGCTCGCTCAAGCTTGGCATCGAAGCCGGCTTCTCGGTTACCACTATCAATTCCGCTGGATATAACCCGGCTACGGGTTCGCTCGAATTCACCGCTGCGGCTAAGCCCGTGGTTACCAAATCTACCAAGACGCCAATTCTTGACCAGATTTTGTCAGCTGTTTTGGGCGAGATCATCGAAGGGATCATCCCAATCGTTGTCAGCGCTATCTCCGATTCTCTGGCCAAGGCGCTGGCCAAATCCAATCTCAGCAGTCTGCCGGCCGAGCCTGTCACATGGGCGGCTGCCGGCAAATTCAACGTTACAACGGCTGGCATCGGCCAGTCTGTTTACTTCCAGGGCACCTGGCAGTAGCTATCACCAACCAACCATCAGGAGGAAAACAATCATGTCAACAGCAGTCGCTACAGAACCAACACGCATCAAGCTGCCGGGAATTAACACACCCAAAAAGAAAGCCTCTCCCGTACTCAAAACAGGGCTTACCGATGTCGTCGCCGCCGATATCGGAAGCTGGGACACCGCATTTGCGGTGCAGGTGCAATACGTCAATCAGGCCATTGCCGCGGCGAACGTTTCGCCCACTCAGTTCACCCAGACCGACAGCACCATGCCAGCTACGCTGAGCGGATCTTTCGGCACCTGGCAAATCTCCAATGGTGGCAGTGGAGAACTGATCGAAATGACAATTCCCATCACCACTACGCAGCTCACATATGGCGGCAATACCGAAACTTTATCGAACCTTCAGGCCATCATCCTGGTGAATCTCACCTACGTGGCGCAAACCAACGGGCCGGGAAACAACCTCATTATCAAGCCGAATACGACCAACGATCCAACGGTTTCGGTGCGCAATGTAGTGCAGGCTGGCACCAATCAACCGGCAGACCCGAACGCCCTCAAGCAAGCCATCATCACGGCACTGCTCACCGAGTGGTTCAATGCAAACGTAGCTGATTTTGCCTACGTCTTCAACACCGTTAACCTGAACCAGCAGATCGATACGTCCTGGTCGTGGCTGGTGCCCACTGCGGTTTCCTACGCCTTTGCCGCCGATCCTGGCGGTGACTTGAACACTTCCGTATTTGCTGTGCTCTGCATGACAGAGAACCGCCCGGTTCCGTCGTCTGAGGTCTCCACTGGAGTGATCCCGGCTGCGGCCCAGGCCGGCTTTGTCATTTCAAATTCGCTCTATCTGCAATCTCTCGTTTTGCCTGGCCTTCCCGCAATGTTTGTGAATGCCACTGCAGCCGATTTCTTTTTCGACACGGCCGGTGTGGAAATTCGAAATGTTGCCGACATCAACATGACTCCGATAGAAATGAATGGCAGTGAACGGGAGACGGTGATTCCTGCCGGCGAATTCATCCTCACAATGCAGGGGTCAGAAATTGCAATCGAAATCAAAGAGGCCAGGCTCACGTTCTCGCCCGGGATCGACATTGTGATCAACTACACCTCCTACTTTCAGTTGGCCTTGCAGCCTCAAACGGGTGGGACCCAAACAATCATTTATCAGGCCTCTACTGTTCCAGATCATGAGACGCCTGTTGTAGACCACACCGTTGAGGTATCTACAGGTGTCATCATCGCTGAAACTGTTGCGGGAATCATCGCATCTGGTATTGGCGCCGCCGTTGGCTTTGGAGGGCCTTTCGCAAGTCTCCTCGCCAAAATCATGGTGGCGGCTGCCATTGCCATAGTTTTGAACGTGATCACCAACATTCCGGGATGGATGACCGTCGTTGCCGGCAAGAAGTGGGATGAGCTGCCTACGATTAACCTTCTGCTCACAAACGCAACAGACCCGGTGGATTGGCCCGGCGGAAGCACCTTTAACCCGACCGTAGTTGAGATCAACACAAATTTCGTCCTCGGCGGGACCATGTTTGCTGCCTAACGGAGAAATTTTTATGCGCAACCTATTTCTTTTCCTTACCCTGAGCACCCTCTCGCTCTCTGCAGGAATGCTAGCGGGCAATCCATCGCCAGCAACAGTGCTGATAA
>CANGVB010000296.1 GCA_947456995.1 Bryobacteraceae bacterium
CGACATGGTGACTCGCACCAAGACGCTACTCAAGCAGCAGGAAGTCTTGGGCGGCTATGACCCCGCCAACTACGTTGTAGAGCGCCTGATGGCCACCAGCCAGGACGGCACCAAGGTGCCAGTGACGGTGGCCTACAAGAAGGGCTTCAAGAAAGACGGGCAGTCACCGATGTTGCTCTACGGCTACGGTTCGTACGCCATCCCGATGGACCCCGGCTTCTCGGCAACCCGCCTCAGCCTGATGGATCGCGGATTTGCCTATGCCATTGCGCATATTCGCGGGGGCACCGATATGGGCTACTCGTGGTACGAAGACGGCAAGCTGCTGAAGAAGAAAAACAGCTTCCGCGACTTTATTGCTTCGGCTGAAATGCTGGTGGCGCAGAAATTCACCAATCCGAAGAAGCTGACGATTGAAGGGGCTAGCGCCGGAGGGTTGCTGGTAGGCGTGGTTGCGAACTCGCGGCCGGATTTGTTTCAGGCAGTGATCGCTGGTGTACCCTTTGTCGACGTGGTTTCGAGCCTGCAGGACAAGACGATTCCTCTATCAACCACCGACGCTGATGAGTTCGGCGACCCGGAGAAGCAGGAATTCTACGAGTACATGAAATCGTACTCACCCTACGACAACGTCGTACCAGCCAAGTACCCGAACATGTACATCTTTTCGAGCATGAACGATTCGCAGGTGCCTTATTGGGAGCCAGTGAAGTGGACGGCGAAGCTGAGGGTGAATCAAAAGGGTGAGAATAAGATTCTTCTCAACATGAACATGGATGCGGGCCACGGCGGGGCGTCCGGCAGATACGACCGCATCAAGGAACTCGCCAAAAGCTATGCGTTTGCGATCTATTCAGTAGGCATCCGGGAATAAAAAATGGGCCAAACCCTGGTGGGGTTCGGCCCTAAGTTAATTGAAGAGAGATGGATCGAAACTATTTGCGGCGGAAGTATCCGAGGCAGAGGAGGCCTGCGCCGATCATGGCGTAGGTGCTGGGTTCAGGAACATTTTCGTTAGTGCCTGAGCCGCCCGGAGCGTAGATGAAGCTCTGCTTGGTGTTGTAGCCGCTGAGGACTGAAAGATTTGCGGATGAGGTCCAGTTGGCCATTGCGGAGTTCCAGGCGATGGCCTGTGCCTTGACGGCTGCATCTGTTACCTTCACAACGCCGGAATCCAGATTGAAGGTCGCTGAATCAGCGATGTATTCCCAGAGCAGGAACTGAAAAGCGGCTGCTTTTGTGCTGGTGGTGGTGGAGTCTGCGAAGGCATTAGCCCACAGCTTCTGGATGTTGCTGGTGGTTGTGGTGGCGCTCGAGACAGCTGGAGTGTACATGGTGAAATAGTCCAGCATGCTCATCAATGTAAATGATGTACCATTGCCACCGGAGGGGCCGACAGCAAGGGTGCGCACCGGGTCGATGCAGTAGGTGAGAAGAGAGAAAAAGTCTGTGCTGGGGCTGGTGAGACTGAGTTCGAAGTCCAGGGTACCTGCCCGGCCACTCCAACTGTTGCTGATGGAGCCAACGCCCGTCTGAGAGAGGCCAGGAACAAAATGTCCTGACGCTGGAGTGTCGCGCAAATACACAGTGGTTGCCTGCCCCGAACCGGAGATGGCCAGAACTGCGCATGCCAACAAGATTTGTCTTTTGATGTTGTTTTTCATAGCGGTGTCTGATGCCAAGATTAGGGCTTAGAGTCAGGTCTAAACTATGAGAAACGAGTTCTTCTGGTACCAAGACCAGCGTGGTACTACTCCCTATCGAAGTACTTGCTCCAGATAGCCGATCATGGCCTTCTGTTTGTCATGATTCTTTAACGCGGCCTCGATATTTACGTATCGAATCGCTCTGGAATTGGCTAGTACCGAGAAACTTCCATCGTCAGTTCGTACTGTCTTCTGGAGGCAGGCGTTGTAGGGGCCTTTGGCGATGATTTCGAAATCTTTTTCGCTGGTGACGAGCATAAAGTCGCGTGGACTGGCTTCTTCGGGCATATGAACCCGGTCAGAAATCGCCACTTCGTCCTTAATGCTGTAGCCTTCAGAGTTGTTATGCATAGCTATCAGGAGGCCACCCTTGGGCGGGGTGACGGCCTTTACGAAGGCGTCGCGGTCTTTGGCAAGTAGAGCTAAAGAAGCGTCAATTTGCGCCGCACTTTTGCCCTTGTTCCAACGCTCGAGACTTTTGCGGGCTCCAGCGTCGGTAAACATGCGGTTTGGGTCGATGAGGCAGTCCCCTACGAGAACATTGCGCTTGTCACTCACGACGAAGTAGTAGATGCCCTTTTGGGATTTAGCATGTTCCCTGAGAACATCGCGGGCGGTGCTTTCGTTTCCGTGGATGTGGAGGTAGCGGCGCTTTGAGCTGCCATTCTTCTCCACGTCGAAACGAATTCCGCCAATCGAGAGGGGCTTCTTGAGGGCGCTCAAAAGGAAGCCGCGCCGGGTCTGAGAGAACAAGCTTGCTGCCATACTATTAAGTGAAAAGGATCGCATAATGTCCGCTCATCATGACGAACTGAACCCGCTCGAAGCGGCGGAAGCACGTTTCGACCTCGCCGCCGAAGCACTCAACCTGAACGAAGGAATCTGCAAGATCCTTCGCACTCCAACCAAGGAAGTGACGATTTACATCCCGGTGGAGTTGGATGACGGAAGAATCGAAGTCTTTACCGGATACAGAGTGCAACACTCGATTGCGCGTGGCCCGGCCAAGGGTGGCATTCGTTATGCGCCTGATGTGACTCTCGATGAAGTGAGAGCGCTGGCAAGCTGGATGACCTGGAAGTGCGCCGTCGTGAACATCCCCTATGGCGGAGGCAAGGGTGGGGTAATTTGTGACCCCACGATTCTTTCGCAGCGAGAGCTGGAGAGAATCACTCGTCGATACACGGCCGAGATGATCGACGTCATTGGGCCGGAGCTGGACGTACCGGCTCCCGACATGGGCACCAATCAGCAGACGATGGCCTGGATCATGGACACGTACTCGATGCACAAGCGGCACACGGTAACGGCTGTCGTAACAGGCAAACCGCTCAACCTCGGCGGCTCGCGTGGACGCACAGAAGCTACCGGCCGCGGTTGCTTGATTGTCACGCTTGAAGCTTTGAAGCGATTCAAGATCAATCCGAAAGAAGCTAAGGTTGTCGTGCAGGGCTTTGGCAACGTGGGCGGCCAGGCAGCGCGATTGATGTCGGCTGCGGGCATGCGCGTGGTTTCGATTGTAGAGTGGGACGGCGCAGTTCATAACGCCAACGGGCTCGATATCGAAGCCCTGATGAAGCACCGCAATGAGACGGGATCGATCACCGATTTCGCGGGTGCCGAGAATGTGGATAAGGAAGAAGCGCTTTATCTCGACTGCGATGTCCTGGTGCCGGCAGCCAAGGAGAACGTGATCACCTCAGCCAACGCACACAAGATTCGCGCGAAGATCATTTGCGAAGGTGCCAACGGGCCCACCACTGCGCCGGCAGATCCGGTCTTGAAGCAGAACGGCATCTTTGTGATTCCCGATATTCTTGCCAATGCTGGCGGTGTAACGGTGAGCTACTTTGAATGGGTTCAGGATCGTCAGGGTTATTTCTGGAACGAATCGCTGGTGAATGAGCGGTTGGAAGAACTGATGGTGGCCAGCTTCAACGATGTGGTGAGCTATGCAGAAAAGCACGGTGTAGACAACCGGACGGCGGCCTATATGCTGGCAATTGACCGCGTGGCGTTTACCATCCAGCTTCGTGGTTTGTATGCCTAATGACGGATAGCCAGGGAACGCCGCTGATGCGGCAATATCATTCCATCAAGCAGCAGGTGCCCAATGCCCTGCTGCTTTTTCGGCTGGGTGACTTCTACGAGCTTTTCTTTGACGATGCAGTTACGGCTGCGCGCGAGCTTGAGATCACGCTCACTGCCAGGCACGGCACACCCATGTGCGGGGTGCCTTATCACGCGAGCGAAGGCTACATCGCGCGGCTGATCCAGAAGGGTTTTCGCGTTGCGATCTGTGAGCAAATGGAGTTGCCCGGGCCGGGCAAGAAGCTGGTAAACCGTGCCATCACTCGCGTCGTAACGCCCGGCACAGTAACCGAATCGAATGTTCTTCGCAGCAAGGAGAACAACTACCTCGGGGCCGTTCATCGAGACCCTAAGGATCAAACTAGGGCAGCGCTCGCTTATGTGGATGTGTCCACCGGCGAGTTTCGGGTTACGGTTTTGCCGGTGCATGAATTGGGGCCACTCGTTGAAACGTTGAGCATCAAGGAAGTGCTGCTGCCAGCTAAAGACGCGAGTCTCACCGGCTTGCAGACTGTGCTGGACGGTTGGGTTTTCGATTTTGAATACGGCGAGCGCATTCTGAAAGAGCACTTCAAGCTGCATTCGCTCGACGGTTGCGGCCTGGGGCCGCATCCACTGGCGGTGTGCGCGGCTGGGGCGATTCTGCACTACCTGCGCGACACGCAGAAAGCAGCGCTCGACCATATAGACCGCCCGAGCTTCTATGAGCGGGGCGAGGCGATGGTGCTTGATCCGGTGACAGTTCGGAATCTGGAATTGGTGGAGCCATTGTTTTCGGCCGACATGGGCGGCGGGCGTAGCTCGACGCTGATCTCGGCGCTGGATGAAACTGTAACCGGGATGGGCGCGCGGATGCTGCGCCGCCGGATCTTGCGGCCTTCGGTGCAGCGTCAAGAAATCGAAGCGCGTCTCGATGCGGTAGCCGAGTTGTGCGGGGCGACGATCGTGCGCTCCAGCCTGCGCGAGAAACTCGCCAATGTTTATGACATCGAACGCCTGCTCGCCAAGGTAACGATGAATACGGCTGGGCCTCGGGAACTACTGTCGCTAGCGAAGTCGCTCGATCAGGTGCCGGGGATTCAATCGCCGCTACGTGGTTTTGGATCAGCGTTATTGCAGGGCTTGAATGGGCAGTTGGTGGATCTGAGTGAAGTACGTGGAAAGGTGCTGGGCGCGATGCATCCGGAGCCGCCGGTGGTGCTTGCCGATGGCGGAGTGATTCGTGATGGCGTGAATGCGGAGCTCGATGAGTTGCGCGATATCCAGCGCAACGGCAAGCAGTATGTGGCGCAGATCGAAGTACGCGAGCGCGAGCGGACGAATATCCAGAGCCTGAAGGTTCGCTTCAACAACGTCTTTGGTTATTACATCGAGATCTCGAAGGCGAACATGCATCTGGTGCCTTCAGATTACGACCGCAAGCAGACGCTGGTGAATGCCGAGAGATTTACAACGCCTGAGCTGAAAGAGCTTGAGGTGAAAATCCTTGAGGCCGAAGAGCGCATTCTCGCGATTGAGAAAGAGCTCTTTCAGGAGTTGCGAGCCTTTATGGCCAGCTTCGCCGGTGGCATCCGGCAGACTGCTACTGCATTGTCAGAGCTGGATGTGTTGCTCTCGCTAGCGGAGGTGGCAGTGGGGCGGCGTTATGTGCGGCCGCGCTTCTCAGAAACAGGCGAGTTTCGAGTGGCTGGCGGGCGGCATCCGGTGGTCGAGCGGCTGGTAGAAGCCGATGCGGCGCGGTTCATCCCGAACGATTTATATCTCGACAATCAGAAG
>CANGVB010000297.1 GCA_947456995.1 Bryobacteraceae bacterium
CGGCAATACTGCCCTGGCCGCTGCTCGTCGCCGTGCGAGAGCCACAGGAACTGACCCTGTTGAGAAGCTCCTCGATCGTGCACGCCAGAGAGCTCAGTTCGAAGGCATTGAAATCGATTTTCACCTGGCTGGTGCCGAAGCTCTGCCCTTTGCAGACGCATCATTCGATGTTGCTCTCAGCACCTTCGGCCTGATCTTTAGCGACGATCCTGAAGCGAGTGTGCGCGAGGCTGCCCGTGTCCTGCGCCCGCAGGGCTGCCTGGCCCTCACCAGTTGGGCCCACTCCGGCATGAATGATCAGCTCTTTGAAATCTGCGGCCGCGCCAGACCAGAAATCAAGGCTATCGAGATCGCACGCGATTGGGGAACGGAAGCGTTTGCCGTGGCCCAGCTCTCGCGGCACTTCTCAAGCGTTAGCTTCGAGAAGCGCTCTTTCTATCCACGAGCTCTCAGCCTGGAGCAATGGCTTGAAGGAATCAAATTATTCCTTGCTCCGGTGTGGATGGCCTACGAGAATGCTACTGCTGCTCAGGCTGCCGAGCTGGATCGCGAATTTCTCGCACTGGCAAACCGTCACAATCAAAAGCCCGAGCATGGCTTCTTTGCCAGCGTAGGCTACTTCGAAATCATCTGCCGCAAAGCCTAGCTCTGCAGATACTTGATGGTGGTAAAGAACTGCACCACAAAGCAGATCACAACAAAGCCTGCCACACCCAGGCCGGCAATGTTCCAGTAGCGCTCATGTCGCGGGTGCGAGAGGTTGGGATGGCCTGCGAGATAGGCGATGCCAAATCCCCCGGCAAGTCCGCCGATATGCGCCCAATTGTCTGTATAGGGAATCAGGAAGCTGATCAGCAGCGCCCACACCGCCGTCCGCGTGTATGCCGACTTCACATAGCTGCCAAAGCTGGATCGCTGATTCACACCAAATGCGATCATCGCCCCGATCAATCCAAAGATCCCTGCCGAGGCGCCCACGCTGAGTGAAGGTGCAAAGAGGCTGGAAGCAAGAAATCCGGTGATCGAACTCCCGACGTAAATCACCAGCAGCCTGCCCGGGCCATAGGCTTCGTCGGCCTGCGCACCCAAATCGTAAAGGCCCCACGAATTCATCGCAATGTGAATCACACTGGCATGGAGAAAGCCGGCCGTAATCAATCGCCACCATTCGCCGTGAAAAATGTAGCTGGGTTCTTTGGCTCCAAACAGAAACAGCGTGCTGCCGCTCAAATCAAAGAAATCACCACCACGGGTGTTCTGCTGGTTGAACAAGGCCATCGCCAGATACAGAAACCCGTTTACTGCAAGGATGTAAACAATCAGTTGCCCGTTCTCCGGCAATAGGCTGCCCAGCTTCCTCGCTGCATCAAGATTGGTCTTTGGCGCAGGCGCCAACTCGAACTCGCAGTAAGGGCAAACGCGGTCGGCACGGCTGATGAAAGCCCGGCAGTTCGGGCAGATTGGTCTGGACTCCACTATTTGATTGTAAAGTGGGGGGATTGGTATGAGTTGGAATCGCAGTCAAATTGCTGAAATGATTCTGGAGCGCCTCCACGTAGCCGCGCCCAAAGTTTCGCTGGAATTTCATCTTCCGCGCACGGTAAAGAGTTTTGTGGTGGACGATTTGCTGCCCGCAGAACTTGCCGCTGCCATCGCGGACAGTTTTCCAGCTCCTGAAAAGATGGTGCTCAAGAGCCACCTCGGTGAGCTCAAGTACGTTGGCGTTCAGATGAACGAATACGCGGGCATTCTCGAGGAAACGATTTTCGCCTTTCAGGATCCAAGGGTAGTGGAAATTGTGAGCCAGATCTGCCGCATCGATGGGCTCATCCCCGACGAGCACCTCTACGCCGGTGGAATCAGCGCCATGGTGCAAGGGCACTTTCTCAATCCGCATCTGGACAACTCGCACGACTTCGAGCGCAAGCGCTACCGTGCGCTCAACCTCCTCTACTACGCGGCTCCCGGTTGGCAACTCGACTACGGCGGAAATCTCGAATTATGGGACAGCGGCCCCAAGGGCCAGCCCAGAACAATCGAGAGCCGCTTCAACCGCTTGGCCGTTATGCAAACCGACAAGACCTCGTGGCACAGCGTTAGTCCGGTCCGTCACAAAGGCACGCGCCGCTGCGTCTCGAATTATTTTTTCACCCTCGATCCCGTCGATGGCCAGAAGGATTATCACGTCACCAGCTTCCGCGGCCGGCCCGAGCAGAAGTTCAAAGACCTCCTGATGCAGGGCGACAATGCACTTCGCCAGGCGGTGAAGGAAACGCTCGGCGAATCGATTTTCAAGAACAAGCACGTCTACAAAAAGGATTAAGACACAAGGGCAGTCCCCACTGGGCCTCACAATTGTGTAAATTAAGAGTTTTCATGTTGTCGACAAAACAGATCGCAGACTCCATTGTCGAAGTGGGCAAGTTGATGTACCAGAAGGGCTGGGTTGCAGCCAATGATGGAAACATCAGCGTCCGCTTGGACGCAGAGCGTATCCTCTGCACCCCCACCGGTGTCAGCAAAGGCATGATGCGTTCTGAAGACATGCTGATCGTTGATCTCGAAGGCCGCAAGCTCGAAGGCGAACGCGCCTGTACTACTGAGATCCAGATGCATTGCACCGTCTATAAGCTTCGGTCTGACGTGAATGCTGTTGTCCACGCCCATCCCCCTGTTTCTACTGGCTTCGCTGTTGCAGGCAGAGCCCTGAATCTGGCGATACTCCCTGAAGCCGTAGTCACCCTCGGCACCGTACCTCTTGCAGATTACGGTTTGCCGGGCACTCCAGAGCTCAGCAGTCAGTTGGAACCCTACATTCCGAACCACGATGCGTTGCTGATGGCCAACCACGGAGTCGTTTGCTACGGGGAATCTCTCGAGAAGGCTTTCTTCCGCCTGGAAACGGTCGAACATCTCTCACGCATTTCACTGGTAGCCGAGATGCTGGGTGGGCCAAGGTTGTTGCCCCGCCGTGAAGTAGATCGTCTGATGGCTGCCCGCTCCCGTTATGGCATCCAGTTTCCAGAGGGCGCTCAGCCGGAAGCTCCGATTGCCGCTGAAGACATGATTGCGATGAAGCGCGAAGAGCGCTTTGAAATCACTCGTCAGGAACTCATGGGTATGCTGGACGAAGTGTTGCGCGCCCGCGGCGTATTGACCGACTAGGCTGGCTCCAGCCCATCATAGCGGCTGTCCCCATCCCTGCCATTCCGCTTCCTTGTTTCGCGGAAAAAAATCACCAGTAGACTGAGGCCGCATACCAGTTTGACTCCCTCCAGCGCAGAGTAAGCATTGTGGAAAGCTTTGACTCGGTTTCTGAGATCCAGTTCCTTATCCGCTGCAACAAAGTCCAGGCTCCGCCCATAGCCAACGATGGAAGGCGTCACCAGTAAGTGCATTCCGGTAGACAACAGAACCATAAAGAGAGACAGGCTCAAAATCAGCTTGCCTTCTTTGGTTCCGAAGAGCAGTATGCCAAAGATCAGCAACCCAACCAGGATCTGAACCAGTCCCCAGCCATCAAAGAGGGCACGGTTGAATTCAGCTGCCTGATATCGCGCCAGCACCCGCATCTTTTCTGCACCTAGCACTTTCAAGTAGGGTGCCAACTCTGCTGCCGGATTCTGCAATAGTTCATTGACAAGTCGAAAGCTGGAGGCGGCGACGGCGGCCATAAACAAACTGGCCCCGATCCACATTCCCAGTAGCGTACAAATGAGTCGGCGAGTATTCATGAAAATACTAAGTGTATCGCGTGATAATGGGGCAGATGAATGACTTAGCCAGAAATTGGAGCCGGCGGCAATGGTTCGCCTCTGCCATGTCGGCGGCAGCATTTGCCGCACCAGTGGCCCTGCCGCGTAAAGTTCGTGTTGCCGTGATCGGGCAGGATGGCCACCTCGCCGAAATCCTGAACCCGCTCCCGCAGCTTCCCGACGTCGAAATTGTCGCCTGCTGCGATTACACCGATGCGGCTCTCGCGTCGCTGTCTAAGAAGAAGGGCCTCGAAAAGGCCAAGCCATTCCTCGACCAGGAGAAGATGCTCGACGAGATCAAGCCCGACGTTGTCGCTGTCGTCAACGACGACGGCGCACGAGCCAAAGCTGTGCTTGCGACGCTACAGCGGGGCATCCACTGCATCGCTGAGAAGCCGCTAGCCATCACCCGCACCGATCTGCAAAAAATCAAACGCGTCGCCAAAGACTCGAAAGGCCGCCTTGGCATGCTGGTGCCGTTACGCTACGCGGCACCCTTCCGCGCGCTCAAGCAGGTGGTCGATTCCGGCGAGATCGGCGAAGTACTTCTGCTCGGCGGGCAGAAATCCTACAAGCGCGGTGCCAGCAGCTTATGGAAGAACAAGCGCGCCTCCTACGGCAGCACCATGCTCTGGATCGGTCCGCACCTGATCGATCTCTTCTACTTCACCAGTCAGCAAAAATTCACCGAAGCCTTCTGCTGGCAGGCCAACGTGAAAGACCCGAGCCTCGGCGATCGCGAAAACGTAGTCGGCGCGGTCTTCCGTCTGGCTAACGGCGGTGTCGCCGAATTGCGTATGGACTACCTCCGTCCCGACAGCGCCCCCACCCATGAAGATGACCGCCTCCGCATCGCTGGAACCAAAGGCATCGTCGAGTACACCGCAGCAACGGGCGTGACGATCCTGTCGGATTCCGGCAAGCCAAAGCGTATGGAAACCCTGCCCCCAGCAGGCCAGATCTTCGTCGATTATCTGGAATCGATCTACAACAACAAGCCTGCAACGCTCACGCAAGAAGAAATTTTTCACGTCAGCGACGCAATTCAGGCAGCAGAAACAAGCTCCCGCACTGGACATCCGGTCAAAGTCTGATAATTTGGGTAGTGGAGGGATGGCCGAGCGGTTTAAGGCACCGGTCTTGAAAACCGTCGTAGGGGAAACTCTACCGTGAGTTCGAATCTCACTCCCTCCGCCACTTCCTAAGGCTCAAACTCAATCAGCCAGTTGCTATCGCTCCCCATAAAAAAGCGAGCAGTCTTCCCCGCCAACTTATCCGTCCCGCCTTCGTCGATCCCCATGATCATCGGATACCAGCCACCCCCTTCCAAAATCTTCACTGGCGGCTGCCACGATTCCGGCATCGACAAATCTCCCCCAAAGCTGATGTAGATCCCTTCCTGCGGCCAATCCGTCGAACAGCAGGTACGATTCATCACCATCACATAGCTGCCAAGGCTCGTGTTCCAGTGCACGCTAGGTCCCCAGAAGGCATCGGCACTCTCAGATGCCCAACTGCTTGCAGCCCCAAAGATCGGGGTTTCAAACCCGCCCAGGCCCGGCTCTTCCCACACACCTGCGTAGTACTTGAAGACCTGTCCCACCGGCTCCCCCAGATTTTCAATTCGAATCCGGGCCGTAGCAATCCCCTGAGACGAAGTCTCGCCCGAGTAGTTCGAATAGAGAAAGTAAATGTACTCACCCGACGGATCTGCGATCGCACTGAAATCTCCATTGCCGCCCCCAAAGTACCGATTCTTCGTGCTGCAATCCGGGTCCCCTGCGGCTCGCAATACGATGCCCAGATCGTGAAAG
>CANGVB010000298.1 GCA_947456995.1 Bryobacteraceae bacterium
CCCAGATACATCTACAACCAGCACCAACTCCCCTGAAGGGTCCAGACTCAGTTGCTGTGTGTGTTCGGGCACTCTGGAGTATTTGGCTCCTCTCAAATCCCCGTAAACCACCAGAGGCCCGGAAACAGGCGCTTTCGCAAACTTTACGGGGCGCACCAGAACTGCCCAACGATCTCCTCGTACTGCGGCACTTGGCATCCAGAAAGATCCAAGCGGCCAGTCTGGCAATATCGTCCGCAGGTCGATAATGCGCACGGGCCCCAGATCAGACACGTTCTGCCCTTTCACTGGCCAGGAGACCAGCAACAGACACAACAGGAACTGAAAAAGTCTCCCCAAAATAAAAGTGTCCCACTTCTCCAAACGGCGATGTGGGACACCCTTGTATCGGAACAAATACGTTAAGTCTAGATCGCGCTAGAGCCACGATCTCCGTTGCGAATGCGGATGGCATCGGCTACGTCGTAGACAAAGATCTTGCCGTCGCCGATCTTACCGGTGCGCGCTGCCTTGGTGAGCGTATCGAGCACTTCTTCTAGCCGCTCGGCTGGAATTACTACTTCGATCTTGATCTTGGCGAGCAAATCGACCTTGTATTCCTGGCCACGGTAGACTTCCGTGTGGCCCTTTTGGCGGCCGTGTCCGCGCACTTCCGTTACGGTCATGCCGTCAACACCGATGCCTTTGAGGGCTTCTTTCACTTCTTCAAGCTTGAAGGGTTGGATGACTGCTTCGAGTTTTTTCATGTGCTTTTGCCTCTCTATACTCAGCCTTCCAGCGAGTAGCCTTCCTCACCATGCTGGCTCAAATCGAGACCTTCGATTTCTTCCTGCGTGCTGACTCGGACTCCGCCGCAAACAATGTCACAGATCTTCAGGATCAGGAGGGTTCCGACGATTGCGATGCCCCAGGCAATCGCGACGCCGATCGCCTGATTGAGAATCTGACCGCCGTTGCCGTCGATCAATCCACCCTTGCCTTCGCCAATTGCGCTGTTGACGGCGCGAGTTGCAAAGATTCCGGTAAGGATTGCCCCCAGCGTACCACCAGCGCCGTGGACTCCGAATGCATCGAGAGAATCGTCATAGCCGAACATGGCCTTCACCTTCACTACCATGAAGTAGCAAACGATACCGCCGATGAAGCCCATGATGAGCGCGGCACCGGGGGTGACGAAGCCAGAGGCCGGGGTGATTACAACCAGGCCAGCTACTGCGCCGGAGATTGCGCCGAGCACGGTTGCCTTGGAGTGGAACCATTCCATCAAGGACCAGCCGAGGGCTGCGGCAGCGGCGCCGAAGTGTGTGGTTACAAAAGCTGCAGAAGCGAGGCTGCCGGCGCTGAGTGCGCTACCGGCGTTGAAGCCGAACCAGCCTACCCAGAGCATGCAGGCGCCGATAAAGCTGAGCACGAGCGAGTGGGGCTTCATTGGCTCAGAGCCGTAGCCGTGGCGCTTGCCCATATAGATTGCACAAACCAGGGCCGAGACGCCCGAGGTGATGTGGACAACGGTGCCGCCAGCGAAGTCGAAGCAGGGGATCGAGCCACCGAGGAAGGCGTTGAGCAAGCCGCCCTTGCCCCAGACCATGTGGGCCATGGGGAAGTAAACCAGCAGCGACCACAGGGTCATGAACAGAACCATTGCATTAAACTTCATTCGTTCTGCGAAGGCACCTGTGATGAGTGCGGGGGTAATAATGGCGAACATCAACTGGAACATCATCCAGGTTTGGTGAGGGATTGTGGCAGCGTAGTCGGGCATGGGGTCAGCGCCGACGCCAGCCAGCATCAGATAGCGAAGATCGCCGATAAAGGGGCTGCCTTCGCCGAAGCTCAACGAATATCCTACAATCGCCCACAATACGGTCGATAAGGCCATAAGCGTGAAGCTCTGCATCATCGTTGCCAATACGTTCTTCTTGCGGACCAGGCCTCCATAGAAGAGGGCGAGTCCAGGACCGGTCATCATCAAAACCAGCGCGCAGCTAGTCAGCATCCAGGCGTTATCGCCCGCCGACTGTGCTGCTTTCACGCTGGCCTCTAGGGCGGCCGTCGGGGATGGAGGAGTGGCGGTTTGTGCAAACAAACCGGCAGCACTGCCCAAAGCCAATGGGATTGCAAATGCGGTTTTTTTCATGACTATCCAGTTCAGTGAGATTTCCCCGCTCGGACGTGGGCTGGGATAGGGAGATCCGAATAAAGCTCGGATTGACTAATCATGCTACTTCAGTTCGCGACAGGGAAGCAGATTATTTTTATTCGACGAATTGAAATGTTTGATTGGATCTCTTTGTCCCATCAAGCCTACACTCAGTGAAACCGTTCGAGGCCAGCGGATTTCTACCTGACTCAATATAAGAACAACTAATAGGAGCCCCGATGCAGTATTCCATGCTGAAAAGTACATTTCTAGTTTCAACTTTGTTTTGTGCCCAGTCTTTTGCACAAACAACTGCTCCAGCGCCAGCACCTGCGGCGCCAGCTGCCTGGTCTGTTGGACCAATCAATTTCAGTGGCCTTGTTGACGGCTACTACAACTACGCATCCAACCACCCCGGATCGCGTACGAATTTGTATCGTAACTTTGATGTCCGGGCAAACTCCATGAGCCTCAACATGGCGAAGGTGACGCTTGAGCACGATGCCGACCCGGTTGGATTCAAACTGGACCTTGGCTTTGGCCGGGCAATGGACCTGTTCAACTTCCAGGACACCGCCAATGGCTTCGATAACCTGCGTTATGTGCCACAGGCGTACGTCACCTTCAAGCCCAAAGACGGCAAAGGGTTCCAGATGGACTTTGGCAAGTTTTATACCAGCGCTGGTGCTGAACCGACTGAAACTCACCTGAACTGGAACTACTCGCGTGCGCTTATGTACGCTAACGGCCCTTACTATCATTTCGGTTTGCGTACGTCGATGCCAGTGAACAAATATCTCACTGCGGGCTTCCAGTTGGTCAATGGCTGGAACAATGTTGAAGACAACAACTCGGGCAAGACGATGGGCTTCACAACTGCCGTGACGTTGGGTAAGCTGACATGGCTCAACACCTACTACACCGGCCCGGAACAGAACCAGACCAATCAGGGCTGGCGCAACTTCTACGACACGGTGTTTACCTTCAATCCGAACGACAAGGTGAGCACCTACCTGAACATCGACTACGGCACACAAAAGTTTGTAGCAGGCAAAGGATCGAGCGACTGGATTGCTGTCGGCGGAGCCGCTCGCTTCCAGCTGACCAAAACGATTGCCTTCTCGCCCCGCGCCGAATACTACTACGACAAGGACGGCTTTATCACCGGTACTGCGCAGAAGCTGAAGGAAGTCACCCTTACGGGCGAGTACAAACTGGCCGAAGGATTGCTGACCCGCCTTGAGTATCGTCGTGACTGGTCTGACCAGGCCGTATTTGAGCGTGGCGACAATCCGGCGGTGAGCAGAAACCAGAGTACGGTTCTGATTGGCCTGGTTGCCTTCTTCGGCCCCAAGCGCTAGTACTAAATCACCTCAAAAAAGAACGAGTGCAGTGGTCCAGTTTTGCTGGTCACTGCACTTTGTCTTTTGAAAGAGGTGATTTCTTGAATCCCAAACTGCTTTTTCTGGCTTTGGCCAGCCCTGTCTTTGCTGCAACGGTCTACACCGACGGCACCTTTACCAATGGTGTCTGGCAAGCGATTGATCTACAAACGTCCGCAGGTAGCACTCTATCGATTACCCAGGGCTCCACAACCGGTAATCCCGGCGACTTTGCGAACGTCCAGTTCGCTATTACTCCGACCCCCACCGGGCAGACAAAAAACATCAACAGGGCCAATTTCAGAAGTGATTTTCTCTGGGATCCCTCGGTGGATGGACCGCTCGGGACGATGAATTTCTCTATGGACGTAAAAAACCTTGGCTCCACCGGCTACTCCATCCTGGTGAGCGCATTTTGGCGGCCGGTGATTCTGCAATCTGGCCTCACTTTCACGGTGCTCTCCAGCTCTTTACAAGCCACGGCGGGGGGATCTGCCTTTCAACCACTTACCTGGAATTTCACCAACGCATCCAATTGGGTGAATTTCGAAAACCCGGCGCTGACTCCGAATTTCACGGCCAGCGGCGCGCCTATCCAATTTGGTTACCGCGTCCAAACAGGCGTGGTGTGTAGTGGTGGATCCGCAGGCACTTTTTGTCCTGCTGCAACGGTAAGCGATGCGATGGACAACTTCCGCGTAGAACTCACCGCAGCAGAACAGACCAGCGGCGTCCCCGAGCCCTCCACGTGGGCCCTTGGTATCGTGGGTCTCGCCGCTTTGGCCGTCAGGCAAGGCCAATTGAAAAAGTAATAAAAGCGCAAGAGCCTCCAACCCTTCCTTCTTGGACCACTGGACAATACCGTTTTCGGTGTATTTTGGAAGCGGCATTCACACTCAGGATAGGAACTGAAAACATGAAATTGATTCTCGCCGTTATGGCATTCGTTGGTATTGTTGCTGCGCAGCCACCGAAGGCTGCCATGCTCTTGACTCGCGACTTGCCTGAATTTGCAGGCAAAGAAGGAAGCATGCTGACGGTGGAACTGGCACCCGGCGGAAACGGTGATGTCCACCGACACAATGCCCACGTCTTTGTTTATGTTCTTGAAGGGTCCATTGAGATGCAGGTAAAGGGTGGCAAACTGCTGACCCTCGGAGTTGGTGAAACTTTCTACGAAACTCCCCAGGACATTCACGTCGTAGGGCGCAACGCCAGCAAGACGAAACCGGCAAAGTTTCTCGTGTTTATGATCAAGGACAAGGGCGCGCCTGTAGCTGTACCCAGCAAGTAGTCTCAGAAGTTGAAGAAGTTCTGACTTGCGCTGCTACCGCCGGTCTGCGTTAACGCCAGCTTCAACAGGATCCGCGCCTTTTGAGGCTAAGGTCGTTCGCCAGCACACAGCCAATCTTCTTGAGGGCAGGTGGCGCTAGCTTTGCTGCGGGCAGGAGTCTCCTTAATCGCATCAGACACCAAGTCTGTACTGCTACCAAGCCCGAGTCCTGCGATTGCCAATCCGCTAGCAATTCCTTCGCGAACTAGCGTGCAAAATCAGCCCCTCCTGAAATCACAGGCGTCGAGAGTAAATCATTTACGCGACCCCAGTCTTAAGGACGGCCACCGTCGGCAAGTTCTGGGCAGAACTGGTCAGACAGCTCAGCACTATCAACCTAAAGCGATTTCTCAAATTTCGCCGTTTCGAATGAATTTGGGCATTACCAGTCGACAAAACTTGGCGATTGACTTCAGCGTGGTTAACGTGAAATCGTCGGTCGTTTGGTGCCAAAGAAGCGTCCGAATTGTGGGTAGGGTATTCTCTGTCGCACAGTTCAAAGATGTTCAGCTCAAGGCTTATCTTTGGTATATATTTCAGTCCACGGCTGAATCAGTTGGAAGCCTTGTAGGACAGAGTTTGGGAAGTCTACATCTGTGCGAATCGTCAGTGTCTTCAGGTCAGTTGATAACTTCCATTGCTGCTTCTCCTTGATCTGTACAGACGGCTTATTCGGATACGGACGCGAAGCTACTTCAGTCTCAATGATGA
>CANGVB010000299.1 GCA_947456995.1 Bryobacteraceae bacterium
ACTCAAAGAGGCTATTTGCGCACCGCAGCACTTCAGCGCCGAAAGCGCCTCACTGTCAAGCCGGGCCGAACACAACACAAAACTAAGCTTTGCCAGCTTATGGCCGCAGTTGAGCAACTCTTCCACCCAGATTGGCAATCTGGCCTCAGGCACATCAATCAGCACCACTTCACACTTCAGGAAGTCGCCGTAATCATCAGAGGCTAAACCAGCCTTCATCAAATTCACGGCCCTGCTCGCATTGCGTAAAGACACACCCCTAACCGGACCCAGGTTCTTTTTCAAGCCAGGCAACTTGCCAACCCAGGATTGAGTGATGGACCCTTCAGCGATTAATGCTGTCCGTGGTGCCTTGGACATCTATGAATTTGCTCCTCAAAGCCTTGAGCCGGTCACGCAGTTGGGCAGCTTTTTCAAATTCGAAATTCTTGGCGGCTTCCCGCATCTTTTGCTCGATGTCGGCGAGATGCTTTTCACGCTGGTCGGCTGTAAGCAAATCTACCTCATCCGGCTGCTCTTCTTCCAATGGAATCGTGACATAGTCCGACTCGGCCAAATGCACCAGATTCATATCGATCGGTTTTATGATCGACTGCGGAGTGATGCCATTTCGCTCATTGTAGTCCTTCTGGATCTCCCGGCGTCGATTGGTTTCATCAATCGCCCGTTTCATCGAGTCAGTCATGACATCGGCATACAGGATGGCCCGGCCGTTCAAGTGGCGCGCCGCCCGGCCAATGGTCTGGATGAGTGCCCCGGTAGATCGCAAGAAGCCTTCCTTGTCGGCATCAAGAATGGCAACCAGAGAGACTTCCGGCAAGTCGAGGCCTTCACGCAGCAAATTAACCCCGATCAACGCATCAAACTCACCCTTGCGCAGATTGCGCAAGATCTTCACTCGATCGAGCGTCGTCACTTCAGAGTGAAGATACTCACACTTGAGACCCGCCTCTTTGTAGTACTCAGCCAGATCTTCAGACATGCGCTTGGTCAACGTAGTAATCAGCACACGCTCATTGCGGTCAATGCGCAAGCGGATCTCTTTAAGCAAATCATCCACCTGTCCCTTAATCGGGCGGATGTCGAGTTCCGGATCTACCAGCCCGGTAGGACGAATCACCTGTTCTACAATCACACCGCCACTCTTGGTCAACTCATATGGCCCAGGCGTCGCCGAAACAAAGATCGCCTGATGGATCCGGTTCTCGAATTCCTCAAAGGTCAGAGGGCGATTATCAAGCGCGCTCGGCATACGAAAACCATACTTCACCAGATTCTCTTTACGCGAACGGTCGCCACCCCACATGCCCGAAACCTGCGGCATCGTCACATGAGATTCATCGACAAAGAGCACTGCATCGGCCGGCAGATAATCGAGCAAAGTCGGCGGGGCTTCCCCCGGCAGACGGCCCGTAAAGTGCCTCGAATAATTTTCGATCCCGTGGCAGAAACCAATCGTCTTGATCATTTCAAGATCAAACTGTGTGCGCTGCCAGATGCGCTGTGCCTCAATCAGCCGCCCCTGCTTTTCGAGCTCCGCATGCCAGCTCACCAGCTCCTGCTCAATTGTCACAATCGCCTGCTCTTTGTTCACGGGCGTCAGCACATAGTGGCTTTTCGGATAGATCGGCAACCGCTGATAGGTCTGCTTGATCGAGCCCAGCAGCGGATCAATCTGCGAAAGCCCCTCAATCTCATCGCCCCACATCTCGATACGAAAAGCATTGTCATCGTAAGTGGGATAAACCTCGATCACGTCTCCGCGCACTCGAAAAGTGCCACGCGAGAAATCGTGATCGTTCCGCTGATACAGAATCTCAACCAGCTTGGCGATGATGTCGGCACGCTTGATTTGCTGGCCCTTCTCAAGCATCAACAACATGCCGTAATAGGCTTCCGGCGAGCCTAGGCCGTAGATGCAGCTCACGCTCGAAATGATGATGACGTCACGGCGCTCAAAAAGCGACCGCGTAGCCGCCAGCCGCAGCTTGTCCAGCTCATCATTGGTCGTCGATTCCTTCTCGATGTAGGTATCGCTATTCGGAATATAGGCTTCCGGCTGGTAGTAATCGTAATAGCTGACAAAGTACTCCACCGCGTTCTGCGGGAAGAACTGTTTGAATTCCTGATAGAGCTGCGCCGCCAGCGTCTTGTTGTGCGCCATGATCAGTGCGGGACGATTCACCGTCTCGATGATCTTGGCCATCGTGAATGTCTTGCCAGACCCGGTAACGCCAAGCAGCGTCTGATAGGGCTCGTTTTCGCCTAACCCTCGCACAAGTTCAGCGATGGCGTTCTCCTGATCGCCGCGCGGGCGGTAATCTCCCGCGAGTTTAAATGCCATTGCTTGCTAAATTACTCCCTGATCCTTAAGGACTGCGATGTCTTTTGCCTTACGCGTTGCCTGCCGGCGCGGACCATCCTCGATGGTTTGTGCCTTCTGGTTTACGACACGCGCAGCGTGATTTCGTTTCTTGGGGGCCTTGGCGATGATGACCGTCGTTGGCTTCTTGCTCTTCATTCGATGACGCCCTCCTTCTTTAGTTTCTCCGTCTCGGCGTTATAGGCGCAACCAAAAAGCGCAATCAGACTGATCAGGTACATCCAGACCAGCAACGCGATCGCAGCTCCAATGCTTCCATACATGATGTTGTACGTAGCAATATTGCGAACATACCAGCCAAAGCCAAGCGTTGCAAGGCTCCAGAGCACGGTTGCCACCATCGCCCCGGGCCACACCCGCTTCCAGCGCTTGGGCAGGCTTGGCGCAAATCGATAGAGCCAGCTCGTAACAATCACCAGCGTCGCAATCGCAATCACGTTCGAGGCAACCCGGCTGAGAAAACCAACCAACCCGCTCAGCAAGCTCCCCGGTGCAAGCAGGTTAAACCAGTACAGCGCCAGCGCCTCGATTCGCTCTCCAAAGATAAGCAGCAGCGTCGCACCCAGCGCAGGCAAGATAGCCGAGAAAACAAGCAGAATCGCCACCCAGCGCTGATGCCAGAACCCGCGTGTGTTGGGCGTCCGGTAAGCCGCCTGAAAGCCCGACATCAGGCTCACAATCACATCGCTGGCAGACCATACCGATAGAATCGCCGCACCCGCAATCAGCCAGTTCGGCCTCGCCCCGCGCAAGGTAAACGCATACTGAACCAGGTCTTCCGTGCCCGGCGGCACCACCTCAAAAAGAAACTTTGCAATCGCCTGCGATACCCGCTCGGCATTGGCCTGCACCAGCACCGTAGCCAGCGTCGTCAACACGGGGAAAAAGCTGAGCAAGGAAGAAAACGCCGCACCCTTGGCAATATCAATCAACCCATTGCGATAGGTAGAAACCGCCGCATGGCGAAGGATAATCCAGAATCGATCCATTACTCGCATGGCGAATGGGCTTCGAGAAAGGCCTCCGCCCCGCCCCCAAACGCTGCCGCAATCGGGGCAAGCTCCTCCAGTGGCCAGCGCTTCTGCCACGCCCAGTTGGTCGAGCAGGTCATGAATGCTTCCAGATCCGGGCAACCTTCCTCGGTCTTGGCCCAGGCAACACGGGCATCAATCGTGGTTGGCCTTTTGGTGGACACAGCGAATGGAGTTGTACGTGTCGGATAAATCGTTGCCAGATTGTCGTCAGGGGCAATTTTGGCACAAACCAGATTCGCCGCCTCTTCAGCCATCGCCCGGTAAGTTGTGTACTTTCCACCCTTGATCTCAAGCACTCCATCAGCCCGAAAACCGATCTGATGCTCCCGGCTGGTGGCGCTGGCGCTCTTGCCTACAGCCGCCAGCAGAGGCCGCAGAGAACTAAAGCAGCCCACCGTAGGCATCTGCGCACTCGCAGGAAACAGCTTCTCCGCAATATCGCGAAGATACTCAGTCTCACTCCAGGAAATCTCCACTTTGTCTGGCGATTCCCCATGGTCCACATCGGTTGTCCCGATCAAGGTAACTGGCTCAAGATCTCCCCACGGAATAAAGAAGATGATGCGGCCATCGGAGTTGAAATGCGCAATCGCATGATCGCCTTCATAAAGCCGGGGCAACACGATGTGCGACCCCCGCACCAGACGCATCTGCTCCCCGCCCATCCAGGGGCCACGCGCATCAATCACACAGCCTGCCTTGACGCGAATGCCGTTATCCAGCTCAACCCAGTCAGCACCAAGGCGCTTCACTCCTCGGCCAGCAATACAGGTGGCCCCATAATGCCGCGCGTCACGAACGTTATCAATCACAAGTGCCGCCGAGTCGCTCGCAGCATCCCAATAAGCCAGATGCTCTCCCAGATAAGTACTCTTGCCAATGCGGTGCTTACCGGCAAGCAGGTCATAGAGAACAATCCCGGCGCCATAAAAAAGCTGGTCAAAGAGCCCGTTGGTGGTCAATTCGAATTTCAGCGGGCGCACCGTGTTGGGCGCCATCTCCAGCAGTAGCGCACGCTCACGAAGAGCCTCACTCACCAGCCGAAAATCAAAGTACTTGAGATACCTCAAGCCGCCGTGAATCAGATGTGAATTCTTGCCGCTAGTGCCTGCGCCCCAGAACCGCTTCTCAAGCAGGAGGATGCGCAGCGGGTGTCCCGCTGTATGAGCACGCAACGCCAGATCACGGGCAAGGCCGGCACCATTAATGCCGCCACCTACGATGATCGCGTCAAAGTGCTGCCCGGCAAGCTCCTCGATCGAATGCATAGGCCTATGCTAACAATCCAGGCGAGCACACTCACCAGGCCAAAGAATTTCTGCTGCCAGGTTCCGGAATAAACAAGGTCGATTTGAGACTTTTCACTCGGCTTTGCCACCAGATCGATCAACCCGATATTGGTTGCTTTCACCTCGATCGGCTGCCCATCCTGACGGGCTTCCCAGCCTGGGTCCCAATTCATGGCAAAGCTGACATGTTTGCCGGATGGCACCGGGCCTTCGATTCTCCAGTGGCTAGGGCTTACTTCACTCACCGCCAGCCTCGGCCGGGATTCATCCGCCAGCGCAGCACCAAACCTGGGCAGCGCTTCCTTGAAACGATCCTTGGGGAACTCCTCCGGCGAAACCAGGTGCGCATACGATCGGAACGGCAATTTGTGGATGCGGTCAAACGGCGTTGGCGCAAACACCACTGGGCCGAGCGAAAGAAACTTGGCAGGTGTCTTGATGTCCCGGTAATACTCTTCAGACCCGGCATCGTGAACCACTGCGTATTGAGCGCCAATCGCTGTAAGCTCACGCAGGGCATCGGCTACTTCTTCGCCACTCTTTGAGTCTGAATCCGTGCGCACCTGATAGAAGTAATCGGCCGCAATACGATTGCGCAGCCCGCTCTCAAAAGTTCCGCTTACCTGATGCAGAGGAAACCACGCGTTCAAACGAAAGCGCAAACCACCACTGACAAAGACCCGGCCCATCGGATGCTGATCGTTCAGCCACTTGGCCAATTGATACTCCAGCGTCTGCTCACGATCCACCATGCCCCAATCGTCCCAGCTCCTGGCAATCGACTTTCTCACCTGCCCAGCCCCGGAATAAAGCAGCACCAAAACTACCAGTGCGGCACAAACCTTGTCGATC
>CANGVB010000300.1 GCA_947456995.1 Bryobacteraceae bacterium
CTCGTCGGTGTTGAATCCGTCGTAGAGGTATTGGCGAAGGAATCGGCCGCTTTGCGAGGTGCCGAAGGCGAGAGCGTGCTTCATGTGGCGATATTGGTCGCCCAGGAGGGTCGTCCCGGCGTTTTCATAACGCAAGAAGCTGATGACATCGCGAATCGCCGCCAGGCCCGTGCCGGCCACTACAGGGTCCTTCGAGGGGTAGACGGCTTCGTAGATCTGGTAGGGCTGAAAGCCAGCGGCCATCTCGATCCCGGTCTTGGCCGCGTTGAGTTGCCAGCCTTCGCGGATTTCCTGACGCTTGCCGTCGCGGCTGTCGCGAATCGTTAGCTTGACGGCGCCGCTGGCGACATAAGCCTGCATGTTGCGATCGCCAAGGTTCATCACCGTGACTTTAGCCTTGGGTACAAATTCACTGCGGATCATCGCTTCAACGCCCTGTGCGATGGGCGGATAGACGCGCAAGAGGTCGGGCGAAACGGGGACATCCCACTGCCAGCCCACCCATACCAGCGTGTAGCCCTGCTCCATCAGGAAGGCTTCGCCGAACATGCCGGTGAGCCCCTTGCCGCCACGATTGGAAACTTCAAAGAGAATCGAACCGTTGCCGGTGGCCGGGTCTCTGGGTTTGAGCACCACAAGGTCTGCCGAGAAGCGAACCATGCCTTTTTCGTCCACGGGAGCGCGATCGATGTCGCGAATGATCTGGTTGGCGGGCAGCTTCGGATCGAGAACAAAATGCGCTCGCGCTTCTACTCGTTCGTATCGCTCACCGGCATCTCCACGCGAGACCAGGTAAATCTTTTCCACGGCCGCAGGCAGAGCTGCAGCCATCAGCAACAACGCAATCAAACGCATTTCTTAGATGCCTTTCAGATACCTTGCGATAAAGGGGACGCCCTTCACACCATGAAACACATGAGCGCCGGGATGCACTTCTGTACCGAAGGCTTCGCTTACTCCGAATACGGCGTAGACCTTACGGGTGGCCTTGGCGCCTTCTTCAAAGCCAGCGAGGGGGAAGATGCGATCCTGCTCGCCGGTCTCGGCAAAGAGCGGGCGTGGGGCGATCAGGCCGGCCACGTCGCTCATTTCGGCCCAGTTCAAAATGCCAGGCACATAGTTGTCCATGCAGTGAGCGAGAGAAAGGATGCAGTCGCGGAAGGTGTTGAGATAGCCCGACACCATCGCGGCCTGAATGCGGGTATCGAGTGCAGAAGCGAAGAGAGTGCAGGTGCCGCCGCCGGAGATGCCAACGCAGCCTACGCGTTTGGCATCGAGATCTTTGCGCGTTTCGATGTAATCGATCGTACGCATGACGTCATAGGCGCGCCAGCCAATCATCGTTTCGCCGAAGAGGAGTGCAGCGCCGGCCGAGGGCTGGCAACTGTTGTTGTTGATGCCTTTGGCGGCGTTGATGGGGTCTCGACGATAGCCAAAGGCGAGGGGCTCGATGGCAAAGGCGGCGAGGCCTTGCTCAACAAACTGCAGCGCAAAATCGGCCTGGTAGCCAGACTTGTCGGTGCGCTGTTTGCCCTTGTCATCGATGCCCACAATGTCATCAACACCACGCCCGTGGCCGGGGACGCAAATCATGACGGGCTGCGCACCGGCTATGGCCTTGGGCTTCAACAGATAGCCCACTACTTCCATATTTTCGCGGCTGGTGAAGACGATTTTCTCGCGAGTGTAGGTGTCGAAGTCTTTGGTTTCGATTACGCGCGGACGCAGATTCACCGGGTTCTCAGGAAAGCCACCGACGAGTTCGCGCAGCTTGAGGCGCAACTTGCGTTGCCAGGCGCGTGCGGCTGCCGGAGTTGTGGCGTTGAATTGCAGGCGCAAGGGTGCAGTCTTGTGGCGCTCGCGCGAATAGGCCACCGGGTCAAGTCTTGCCTCGGGCATTGTGTCTGCATTCATGGCTGCAGCCATGCTGGTTAATGCCATCTCACGTCTGGTCATTCCTGATTCACCTCAACCACTTCATCAAAGATATCCGGGCGCAGCGTTACTCCAGCCATGCGGAGCCGGTCGAGAATTTTTGGCTTGACGCCACTCCATTTGAAGCGGCCCTTCACTTTGCCATCGGCGGTCATGCCGGTTCGCTCAAAGAAGAAAATGTCCTGGGTCATGACGCGGCCTTCTTCCACGCCGATCACTTCGGCGATAGAAGTAATTTTACGTGAGCCATCCTGCAGTCGGGCCACCTGGCAGACCATCTTGATCGCGCTGGCGAGTTGCTGGATCAGCACCTTGGAGGGGATCTCAAGGTCTGCCATCAGCATCATGGCTTCGAGACGCGAGAAGGCGTCGCGTGGGGTGTTGGCGTGGATCGTTGTCATTGAGCCTTCGACACCAGTATTCATGGCCTGGAGCATGTCGAGGGCTTCACCGCCGCGGCACTCGCCGATGATGATGCGGTCTGGACGCATACGCAAAGCAGTTCTTACAAGCTGGCGCTGGTTGATGCCGCCCTCTTTGTTGAGGTTGGGTGGCCGGGTTTCGAACTTCACTACGTGGCGTTGCTGCAACTGCAGTTCGGCTGTGTCTTCGATGGTGACAACGCGTTCGTCTTCAGGGATAAATCGCGACATCGCGTTGAGCGTCGTGGTCTTGCCGCTACCGGTGCCGCCCGAGATCAGAATGGTTGTCTTGGCGGCCACACAGGCAGCCATAAACTCCAGCATTGAACGCATGATCGTCTTCTTCTCGATCAGCTCTTCACTGGTGATGACGTGCTTGCCAAAGCGGCGAATCGACATCGAGGGGCCGTCAAGCGCTAGCGGCGGAATGATTGCGTTTACGCGGCTGCCGTCGGGCAGGCGGGCGTCGACGATGGGGTTGGCTTCATCCACGCGGCGGCCTACTTTTGAGACGATCTTTTCGATTACGTGTAGGAGATGCGCGTTGTCTTTGAAGCGAATGCCGGTAAGGGTGAGCTTGCCGAAGCGCTCCACGTAAACCTTGTTTGGCCCGTTGATCAGGATGTCTGAAATGGAGGGTTCTTTGAGCAGAGGTTCGAGCGGACCCAAACCAAAAACCTCGTCGAGAACTTCTTCGATGATCTGGTTTTCTTCGGCCGTCGTCATTGGCACGCGCTGCTCTTGCAACAGCTTCTCCACGACGCGCCCGATCTCCATCCGCACGCGGTCTCGCGGCAGGGAGTTTACCTTGTCCAGATTAAGGACGCTAATCAGCTTGCGATGGATCTCACCCTTCAGCTCGAAGGTTCTGCTGGTAGCGCGCAAGTTTCCGGTGCCTGTAGCAACTGGCGCCTTTTCGACAGTTTTTACCGCAGTGGGCGGCTTCATGCCGACGCGGCGCGAGACTGGGCGAAAACTTTCCATGATCTAAAACCCTAACACCTCAAACCATGCCCGCGTCGCGCAAAAACTTTGCCGCTTCTTCGGGCGGGGTGGGATTGATATAAAAACCAGTACACCATTCAAAGCCCGCAATCTTGGTGAGGCGCGGAATGATTTCGATATGCCAATGATAGTGTTCCATTGCGCCCTCGTGTACAGGTGCGGTGTGGATCACGAAGTTGAAGCTCGGTCGCTCGAGAACTTTGTCGATGCGGCGCAGCAGGGTCCGCATCACCCAGGCCAGATTGTGAATCATCTGTGGCGTGGAATCTTCAAAGTGGCTGGAATGTTGACGCGGCATCACCCAGGTTTCGAATGGGAAACGTGGTGCATAGGGCGAGGCAGCAACAAAATGATCGGTTTCAAGAATCAAGCGTGTCCCGCCCTCTACCTCTTGCCGCACCATGTCGCAAAAGATACAGCGCTCGCGGAATTCGAAATACTTGCGTGCGCCTTCGATTTCCTCCTGCACACGTTTGGGGACGATAGGCAGGCCGATGATCTGGGAATGGGTGTGTTCGAGGGTAGCGCCACCGAGTTCGCCATGATTCTTGAAGCAGACGATGTAGCGCATGCGCGAGTCACGTTTGAGATCGCGAATACGTTCACGAAAGGCCCAGAATAATTCTTCAACTGCTTTCTCCGAGCAGTCGGAAAGAAAAAGATCGTGGTGGGGAGATTCGATGATGACTTCGTGTGCACCAACGCCGTTCATGCGGTCATAGAGGCCGTCGCCGGTGCGGTCGAGGTTGCCCTCCACGCGCAAAGCGGGGAACTTGTTGGGGACTACGCGGGTGGTCCAATTGGCATCATTAGCGTGGCCGCCGTCGGGACGGAAAGCAAGGATCTCGGGCGGGGTCTTGGACTCGTGGCCGGCACAAAAGGGACAGAAGCGATTTGTCGGCCCGGCTACGGGCACACGTACGAAATCACTCGGACGTTTGGCACGTTCGACGGAAATAATCACCCACCGGCCAGTCACCGGATCGCGACGTAATTCAGGCATAAGAATTAATGATTCTCGCACAGGGCAAGAGAAAGAGCGGCCTGGGATAGAGATGGATCAGCTGCCAGCGGGTTCCAGTGAACTTGGGATGGTGAAGCGAACGGCAGAACCATTGCCCGGAATGGACTCCAGCCAGATGCGGCCACCGTGACGCTCGACCATTTGCCGGCAAAGGGGCAGGCCAATGCCAGTGCCAGGAATTTCATCGCCGTGTAAACGATGAAACATGCCGAAGACCTTCTCAAGATTGGCTTTTTCAACCCCTATGCCGTTGTCGCGTACTGAAAAGAGCCAGCGGTCGGCAGAGCTGTCAGCCGAAACCTGAACCTCCGGCTTTGCAGTTCCGCAGTATTGAATCGCGTTGCCGATCAACATTTCAAAGAGGGAATCGAGCATCGGTTCTTCGGCAACCACGGTTGGCAAGTTTGAAGAACGCACTTTGGCACCATTCTCTTTGATTACGCCAGCCATTTTTTCAAGAGTGCGCTGGAAGACCTGATTGCAATCTACAAGTGACAGATTGAGGCTGCTGCGCTGGGTGAGGCTCCAGTATTCACTAAGAGCTTTCACCAGAGCTTCGATGCGTAAAGCACTTTCGAGTGCCTCTTTTATGTAGAGCGGTGAGTTGCCGCGCGGCCGATCTTTATGATCTTCTGCAAGTAGTCTGGTGAACTTTACAATCATGGTCAGAGGTTCACGCAGATCCTGAGTCAGGGCTTTTCCGAAGGTCTTCAGTTCCAGATTCGAACGAAGCATCGCTTCCTCAACCTGGCGTCTCTCGGTGATGTCCACGAATGCGCCTACCGCACCACGAGGCTTTCCTGAATTGTCAAACAAGGGGACTGCATTGCCGAGAAGGCATAGAGAATCTCCATCGTCAAAGAGCACCTCCACTTCGTAGTCGTCTACGCGCTTGCCACTTCGCGCCGCCCGCACCAGTGGCAAATCTTCATTTGGAATCTCCAAACCATCCTTGATATATCGCCAATGACTGGTTTGATTGGGAGCCATCGGGATACTGAGCTCATCTTCGCCAAGCGGGATTCGCAGCAACTCATGTGCTTTTCGATTGGCCTGGAACGTCGTACACTCGACGTCCTTGGAAATGTATACGCCTACTGGAACAGTCTCAAGCAGTGCGGCCAGTTCTGCATGGAGCTTCTGCTCGCTCAGGTCGGTAACTACACA
>CANGVB010000301.1 GCA_947456995.1 Bryobacteraceae bacterium
AGGATGCTGCCGAAGGCGGCGCTGAGGCAGGTGGCGGCGGTGATTGCGCCGAAGGGCATGCCGGTTTCAGCGAGGATCGACGGGTTCACGAAGAGGATGTAAGCCATCGTGATAAAGGTGGTTGCGCCGGCCAGGATCTCGGTGCGCCAGTTGGTGTTGAGAGTTTTGAATTCGAAGTAGGTTTCGAGCCGTTCTAGAATCGCCATCGAAGTTGTAAGGATACTCCACGTCCGGGGCCGTCGACGCCCCAGCTCATGCCTCGATAGTTTTTATCTGCGAGATTTGCGGCATCGAGGAAGAGGCTGAGCTGATCGGTGAAGCTATATCCGCCACGCAGGCCGATGACGCCGTAGCCGGGAAGGGCGGGGAAGAGCGGGGTGCCGCCGAGGCGGTCCTGCAGTTGAGTGAGTGTGAGGGGAGAGAGGGCGGCGAGTGTGGGGTTGTTGTTATAGAAGGTGGCGATTTGGGCGCGGGTGCGGGGTGCGCCGATGCGGCGGTCGTTGAGGGCAAGTTCGCTGAGACGGTTCTGACGGTCGTTGAGAGTCCAGTAGGGCTCGACCCAGAAGCGCTTGCCGGCGGGGTTCCAGCGGAGCTTGAGGTAACCCATGGCGGGCGGGTAGGTGCCTTCGATGTTGGGGGCGCGACCATTTGCGGGGTCGTCTGCACGGAGCCAGGTGAAACCTTCTTCAAAGGTGAGGCCTCGGCTGGGCGACCATTCGAGGCGCTGCTCGATGCCCTTGTAGATGGCGGCGTCCTGGTTGCGCCTGGCGGTGACGGGAGAGTTTGATACACCTACAAAAACTGCGCCGTCTGCGCGTTGAGTGATGACACGCTCACCTGAGATCACCTGGCCGACTGCGCCCTGGGGCAGGAGCAGAATTTGCGAGACGATTACGTTGCTGATGCGAGAACGGAAGCCAGTAAGTTCCCAGACGAGCTTGCGGCCTCTGATGCGGAAGCCGAGGTCGACGTTGTCACTGAGTTCCGGATGCAAGCCAGCCGGAGGAAGGGCTTCGAAGCTGCCGTTGCCCTGAAGGCCACGAGCGCCGAGGTCGGTCATGCTGGGGGCGCGGAAGCCCCGGCTGACGTAGCTATGAACGGAGAGCCAGGTGTTGGGACGGAGGACTGCGCCGATGCGACCGGTCCAGGCGTTTGCAGTGACCGTTTCGAACTGGCCACCTCCCCAGCGGACTGCGCCGCTCAAGCGCAGGCGCTGTTGCCAGAGCAGCACGCTGTCTTGCGCGTATATGCCGTATTGCTTGTAGGTCGCGCCGTCGGCAATGCGTGGGAGGGTGTTTTGCGCGGGGCTCCTGAGGCTGTCGAAGTAGGCTTCGCCGCCGAAGTAGAGATCGTTTTGCCAGATGCGTTTGGCGGCTTGGGCTTGTGTGCCCCAGGTGCTGGTGCGTTCGTATTGGCGCTGGATGCGGGCGGTGGGGTTGGCCTGATTGATGCGTTCTTCCCGTTGTGCGGCGTAGCTGAGAGAGGCGCTGACGAGGTCGAAGCCAGCGAAGTTGCTGCGGTTGTTGCGGAGGTAGGCAAAGTCTCCCATGATGTTGGCCACTGCGGAGAGGCGGGCTCCGTCGCCGCCCAGTAGCTGGTCGGTACGTTTGGCTCCGTCTTGCTGGTCGCGCTCGTAGTGGAAGATCCAGTCGGCTGATTTAGATTCTTTGAGCTGGCCGTGGAAGCTGCCGCCGTATTGGGTGAAGGCGCTGTCGGGCTGGCGGCTGTAGGCGACGCTGGAGGGCAGGCCGAGGAAGCGGGTTATGGATGAATGGCTATCTAGCCCCTGCCCGGTGCGGAGCGTGTTGACCCTTTGTGAGCTGCCTCGCACCATAACGCCGCCGCGGGTGAAGGTGCGGGCCAGGGTGAGGCCGTTGCCGAAGGTGTGGGAAGCACTGGAATAGAAGGGGGTCCATTCGAGGCGTGGGCCAAGTTTGTCCGGGCTTCGTGAGATGACACTGAGGACGCCGCCGAGGGAGTCGCTGCCGTATTGGGCACTGTTTGGGCCGCGGAGGACTTCGACTTGTTCGATGCCGCTTGTGTCCAACAGATTGAAGAAGGTGCTGACTCCGCCCCTGGCTGCCGATGTGGAGTAGCGTACGCCGTCGCGATAGACCACAACCTTGTTGCCGGTGAGGCCGCGGATGTAGATACCGCCCATGAAGGTTGAGGTGCGCTGAGTTTCGAGCCCGACTTCTTCACGGAAAGCGTCATTGATTCCTACAGTGACTCTTTCGCGCAGACGCTCCAGTGAGATGGAGTTGACACGCTGGGGGACAAGGTCGAGCGATTCCTTCTTACCAGCCTCAGCGGTGACGGTGATTGCATCTTTTCTCTCCAGCTTTCTCTCTAGGGGTTGCGATTGCGCGAGGCATAGCACCACCGAGAGTTGGAGAATCATTTCGCTATTGTAGCGAGCATTAGGCCCTCCAAGCCTAGTAAAATAAAGGATTCGTTAGACACCTCCCATGCCATTCCGTACAGACGACGTTCGTATTCGCGGCATTCGCGAATTGCCACCCCCGGTTGAGATTCTCAAAGAACTCCAGCCCACCGAAGAACTAAGGCGCCAGATCACTGAAACCCGTGCTTCTCTGCATGAGATTGTTCATGGACGCGACCCGCGACTGGTGGTGGTTGTTGGTCCCTGCTCGATTCACGATGTGGATGCGGCGATTGAGTATGCCGGGCGACTGCAGGAGATGGCCAAGCCTTTTGACGGCCAGCTTATGACTCTGATGCGGGTGTATTTTGAGAAGCCACGTACCACTGTTGGTTGGAAGGGTTTGATCAACGACCCTGCTCTTGACGACAGCTTCAATATTAATGAAGGGCTGCGCAAGGCGCGGAAGCTTTTGCTTGATCTGGGCAACATGGGTCTTATGTCTGCAACCGAATACCTGGACATGCTCACGCCTCAGTACATCGCTGACCTGATTGTATGGGGTGCGATTGGTGCGCGTACTACCGAGAGCCAGAGCCATCGCCAGCTTGCGAGTGGATTGTCGTGCCCGGTGGGATTCAAGAACGGCACCGATGGCAATGTGCGGATTGCGATTGATGCGATTCGTGCGGCCAAGGAAGCGCATCACTTTTTGAGTGTTACCAAGACGGGAAATCTTGCGATCGTCGAGACGGATGGGAATCCGGATTGCCATCTGATCTTGCGTGGCGGTAAGCTGCCGAATTTTGATGATGAATCGGTGTCGAGTGCGCTGGATACATTGCGGGCGCAGAAGCTGCCCGATCGTCTGATGGTGGATTGCTCGCACGCAAATTCACAGAAGCATGCGGCGAATCAGACCATTGTTGGCGAATCGATCGCAGAACAGATCGAAGCCGGCCAGGCCGGAATCTTTGGCGTGATGATTGAATCGAATATCGTGGCCGGGCGGCAGGATCTGGTTCCCGGCAAGCCTCTTACCTTTGGGCAATCGATCACCGACGAGTGCATCGATTTGCCAACCACGCAGCGGATGCTGGAAAGGCTGGCCGAGGCGTGCCAAAAGGCGAGAAGCTAGTACGGCTCGCTACCTGGAACATCAACGGGATTCGGGCGTGTACGAAGTCTGGCCTTGCAGACTGGATGCGCGAGCATGATGCCGATGTGGTGATGTTGCAGGAAGTGCGGGCAGATCAGCATCAGATCCCTGAAGAGGTAACCTGTCTCGGGCATTACTACCAACAGTGGTTTCCAGCGACGGTGAAGAAGGGTTATAGCGGCACGGCGATCCTGTCGAAGAAGGCCCCGAAGAAGGTGACGGCTGGTTTTGGGTATGAAGAGTTTGATGGTGAAGGGCGTGTGCTTACGGCGGAGTTCGATAACCTGATCGCTGTCAGCGCTTATTTTCCGAATTCGCAGGAGGCTGGCAAGCGGCTCGATTACAAGTTGCGCTATTGCGATGCGATGGCCGCGCATCTGGCGAAGTTGAGCAAGAGCGGAAAGCCGGTTGTGCTGGGTGGGGATTACAATATCGCACCTTATCCGATTGACCTAGCGCGCCCTAAGGACAACGAGAAGAACCCCGGGTACTTGCCGGAAGAGCGTGCCTGGATGGATCAGTTTTTGAAATCGGGCTGGACGGATACGTGGCGGAATCAACACCCCGAAGAAGTGAAGTATTCGTGGTGGAGTGTGCGGTTGGGTGCGCGGGCGCGGAATATCGGTTGGCGGATTGACTTCCATGTGCTTCAAAGCAAAGAGGTTGGGCGATTGCGCGGGGCCGATATGCTGAATGATGTCAAGGGGAGCGACCATTGCCCGGTGACTGTTGACCTGATCGTTGACTGAGTATACGTGTGCAAGTATACTTGTATACGTGGCGCAGCTGAATTTATATGTACCGGATGAGATTGCTGAGGACTTGAAGACCCGAGCGAAGGCGAGCGGCAAGTCTTTGTCCAGCTTCGTGGTGGAGATCATTGAATCGAAGACAACGCATACCCCCTTCGATTGGGATGAGCATTTTGCTCGCCTGGATCGTACCGGACCCGTCGACATTCAGATCACTGAAAAAGATCGGTACTTCGGTGATTTGCGGGACATCAACCTCGACTAATGTATCTGCTCGATACCAACATTTGCATCGCTCTGATGAAGGGTGAAGCGGAAGCTAGAAAACAGATTCGAAACTTCGCGGTGAATGAAATTGGGTTGCCCGCGATTGTAGTTGCCGAGCTTGCCTTTGGTGCATGGAAAGCAGAATTCGTCGGTCGAAGCCTCGCGAACCTTGAAGAAATCCTGAAGGTTTACAGGGTGATCCCTTTCGATGAAGCTGCCGCCATGCAGTACGGGCGTATTCGCTCCGAATTGCAGAAGGCCGGCACGCCGATCGGGCCGAACGATTATCTGATTGCCGCTATTGCGCTTGCTCAGAATGCGACGCTGATCACGCGTAACGTTCGCGAGTTTGAACGCATCCCGGGCTTGCGCTGGATCACGTTCTAGTCTGGCAGGGCGAGGCTGTAGAGCACCATTCCGGAAGCCACTGCAATGTATTGCTTGCCGTTGACTGAGTAGCTGATGGGTGAGGCTGCGGTGCTGGCGCCGGTTTGCATGCGCCAGAGTGGCGTGCCTGTTTTCGCTTCGAGCGCGATGAGGTTTCCTTCGCCGGTGGCTGAGAAAAGCACGCCGGTTGAAGTTGCCAGAACGCCTGCTGCGAGCGAGCCGCGCGAGATCTTGTAATCCCACTTCACGTCGCCAGTCTTGGTATCGATGGCCTTGATGCCGGTGACGGGAGCGTCGCCAGTGGAGACCGAGCGGCCGCCCCAGTAGGCTTTGCCTGGCTCGTAGGTGGATTTCTCGCGGATGAAGCGCTCGGCGCCGTCAGCATAAACGACGAAGAGGTGGCCGGTGGAGGCGTCATAGGACGGGCTCTGCCAGTTGGTACCGCCGACGAGAGTTGGGTAAACTATGCGGCCCTCTGGGGTTGAGTCTGTATCAGGAATCACCTTGGGGCTGCCGTCTGGATTGAAGCCGGCATTCCAGGTTTGACGCACGTAGGGTTTGCCGAAGATGAGCTTGCCGTTGGTGCGGTCGAGCGCATAGAAG
>CANGVB010000302.1 GCA_947456995.1 Bryobacteraceae bacterium
GGCCTGGTCGTCAACCTCGGCGACCTGCTCTTTGACATTGGCAAAGCAACCTTGCGGCCCGACGCTCGCGAAAAGCTGGCCAGACTCTCAGGCCTCGTCCTCGCCCATCCCGGCTTGAAGCTCGAATCAGAAGGCCACACCGATGCCACCGGCAGCGACTCCTTGAACCAGCGCTTAAGCGAACAACGCGCAGAAGCCGTGCGTGCCTACCTCGAGTCCCAGGGCATCGCAGCAGCCAATCTCACCGCACAGGGCTTTGGCAAAGAAAAGCCGGTGTCCGACAACACTACCGCCAAAGGCCGCCAGCAGAATCGCCGTGTCGAGATCATCGTCTCAGGCGAAGTCATCGGCACGAAGCTGCGCTAGCGCGGCTTCTGCCCCAAATGCAGCGCAACAATGCCGGCGTCAAAATACCGGTAGCTCACCGTGGTGAATCCCTGCTCGCCCATCATCCGCGCTAGCAAAGGCGCATCCGGGAATCGCGACACGCTCTCCGGCAGATACTGATAGGCATCCCCCTGGCCTGAAACCAGGCGGCCAATCGGGTCCATCACATAGCGATTCCAGAACCCCATAAAGCCCCGCACAAGGCCACTCGGTGGCTGCGTAAATTCTAAGATAGCCAGATGCCCGCCCGGCTTGAGCACCCGCAACAGCTCATCCAACCCACCCCGGTAATTCACAAAATTTCGAAAGCCAAACCCGATCGTAATCAGATCCAGACTGTTCGATTGCAGCGGCAGATGCAGGCCGTCGGCCTCCATCAGCGGAGCCTTGGACTTCTCATTCGTCCGCACCAGCATCGGAAAGCAGAAGTCCGCGCCAATATAGCGTGCCGGCGCCACCGCCTCCAGTGCCACCAGCAGATCCCCCGTCCCGCAACAAAGGTCCAGCACGCGGGCCTGCGGCGTAAGCCAGGGCTTCAGAATTCTGGCCGTACGCCAGCGCCAAACCCGGTCAATCTGCATGCTTAAGATGCGGTTCAGCAAATCGTAGCGCGGGGCCACCCGGCCAAACATATCGCGCACCCAGGCCGAAGATTCCGCCTCGGTGAGATTGGGTTTCGGCTTGGTACCGCTTACTGCCATTTATCTCGCCGCCAATGCCGCTTCTGTTGCCTGGCGAATCAACTCGCCTTCAACGCCCGTAACAATGGTGACCTCTCCAATGCGCGTCGGCAGTACAAAGTGCACCTTGCCGTGCAGCGTCTTTTTGTCCGATCCCAGACGATTCAGCAGCGTATCAGCCGAGATGCCGTCCAGCTTCGGGATGGGTCCAAACAGTTCAATGCAGCTCAGAATCGAATTGCAATCCGCCAGCGGCAGATTGCCGTTCAAATGAGCCAGATGCGTCGCCGCATTCATACCAAAGGCAACAGCCTCGCCATGAAGAAACCGTGTGTACTTGGTCTCTGCCTCCAGCGCGTGGCCAATCGTATGGCCAAAATTCAAAATGCGCCGAAGGTCCCCTTCTTTCTCATCAGCCGTCACCACTTCGCACTTAATCCGCACACTCTCGCAAATGATCGCTTCGACGATCTGCGGGTTCTGCCCCAGTACATCAGCAGACTGCAAGGCCATCATGTCAAAAAGCGTTTTACTCCGGATCACACCACACTTGAGCACCTCATACAGCCCCGCGCGGTACTCGCGCTCGGGCAGCGTACGCAGCACCTCAGGGTCAATCAGCACCGCCAGCGGCTGGTGAAAGCTGCCAATCAGGTTCTTGCCTGAAACGAGATTCACGCCCGTCTTGCCACCAACAGCCGCATCCACCTGGCCCAGCAGCGTTGTCGGAACCTGCAACACCGGGATGCCACGCAGAAAGATCGCCGCCAGAAAGCCAGCCACGTCGGTAACGATGCCACCGCCAAAGCCAATCACCAGGCTCGCCCTGTCCGCCCCCGCAGCCATCATCTGCTCGGCCAGCGCTTCAACCTCGCTCATCCGCTTCTTGTCTTCTCCACCAGGAAAAAACAGAACATGATGCTTGCGGCCCTCAAGTGCCGCTTCCATCGCCTTGGCGTGATAATTCCAAACATCGCGAGTCGTAACAACAAAGATCTGACTGATTTTGGCCGGGAGAAATTCCGCAAGGCGCGACAGTACATTGCGCTCTACGATGGCATCGTACTGCGCCGTGGAAGTACGAACGGTATAACTAGGCATCTTTATTTCCTCTTACCACTTCAACAATAGTGCGAGTGCCAAGGCTGTCGGGCAACTCATATCGCAGAATCTCGCGGGCCACAAGATATCGTTTGCGCGTCTCCGGCATCGCGGTCTCAATTTCATTCTGCACCTCAGGCCCCTTATAAAAAAGCGCCCGCGAACCCTCCTGGATGGCTGGCCCAAACAGCGGCACCGCTCGCTCCAGTGGCGCCACAGCGCGTGCCGTGATGATATCGGCGTGGTGATACTTCAACCAGTCTTCGGCCCGCAATGGAATCGCTTCGACATTCCTCAATCCAAGCGCCGCAATCGCAGATTGCACAAACCGAGTCTTCTTCTGCACAGACTCAAGCAACACAAATTTGGTCTGAGGCAGCACCAGCGATAGCGGGATCCCCGGCAACCCCGCCCCAGTTCCAGCATCCACAACCACCCGGGCTCCCACAAAAAGTTTCCACGGCAGCACCGAGTCCAGCACATGCTTGATCGCCGCCTCCCTCACATCCAGAATGCGCGTGAGGTTCAGCGTCTTATTTGCCTCAACAATCAGGTCGAGGTGGCGGGCTGAAAACGAGGCGACCTGCGCGCGATGCGGCAGGTCGTCAGGTAAGAGCACTTGTAATTGGTTTTCAAATGTCATCAGAACTGATAGCGAAGGCTCAACTGGAGGCGGCGCACATTGGTGCCGTCCGGAAAGCCAGCGCTCGCCGTACCCTCGGCATAATTCGCAACCGGGTTGAGAATATTGCCTCCAGATACATTGTAAAGCTGATTGCGGCGAGCCGTATCAGCAGGCGTGTTGAACACGTTAAAACCTTCAAAATTGAAGGTCAGCACGTGACCTTCTCGAACCTTGAAAAGCTTCGAGATGCGAGCGTCGATGCGACGCACCTGGTCGATGTCCAGCAGGTTACGAGGCAGAAAAGGCACCCGGTTATCGCCACCCAACCCATTGAGGCTGGCCGTAAAGGCAGCCGGCAAACCAGGAATCACAATGCCCGCACCATTAACAGTTGGAGTAGTCCCAAAGGCGCTGGCGAAGGTGCCAAGAATGCTCAACTGCCAGTCGTTCACAACGTACTTCGTAAACGCATTATCGGCCTTGAACGGCTTATAGGCGAAGGTCTAAGCCACCACCAGACGATGCCGCTGATCAAGCGACGAAGAACCCTTTTCCCCGCGATAGTCGCCATTGACAAACGATGTCGGCCCACCCGAGAAGAACGTATTCGAGCTGGCACCGCCAAGGTTTTCATCAATCGTATGAGCCCATGTATAGCTGATATTCCCAGACATGCTCAGCGGACCCTTGCTCAGCTTCCGGTTCTGAAACTGCACCAGCAACGCGTTGTACCAGATGTTGGAAGCAGCTTCCACCACGTTCACACGCTGGAAGTTTCGATCCACACGGTTCGCCAGCCGGTACACCGGCGTCGTGAAGGTTCCCGTCTGATTGCCAGAGGCATCGTTGATGCGATAAGTCACCGGGTCGCCCAGCGGCCCAACATTCGCATCGCGAATGCTGATCATCCGAAGGCCGCGATTGAAGGCCCAGCTTACAGTAAGCGAAGTCTGGCGCGTCAGTGCCTGCTCGATGCCGAAGTCGCCCTGCATCGTGTAAGGCGTGCGGAAGTTTTCACCAGCATAAGAGATGCTGCGCGTGCCAGCCGCAAGGCCGGCGCTCGAGCTTAGAATGCTGGGGAAGACAGGCCCTGAAGCAAGAGCCGCAGCGTTGTTCGACTGCAGATTAAAAGACAGTTGCTGAATATTTGCAATGTTCAAATTCGTAATCAGCGCTCCAGGAAAACGGGCATAGAACATACCCCACGAAGCACGCAGCACCGTCTTGTCGGGAATCACATTAAACGCAATACCAGCACGTGGTGCGAAGTTCAGCTTGGGCTCAGGAATCTTGCCCGTACGGTCGTATCCGGGCACAGCGCCCTTGGGCTGGGTGAACTGTGCAAACTCATAACGCAAGCCATAATTCAGCGTCAGCCGCGGATTCACGCGGAACTGATCCTGGGCAAAGAAGTTATAGTCACGGATCCACACCGAAGACAATGGATCACCAAAGTTCTGCGTATAACTCTGCCAGCGCTTGGCACCAGTCGTGTTACCCGTCAGATCGAGTGCGAAGTTGGTGACATTGGCATAAACGTAGGAGCCCCGGGAATTGAGAAGCTGATCCTGAATGGCGCGAGTCTGGGCAAGGTCTGCGCCAAACTTCAAAAGGTGGCGGCCCCATGTAACCGACACATTGTCCGCAAACTGGAAGCGATCTTCGGTGGGCTGTACTCGGGGTAGATAATTCGGGGTTCCAAGATTGGTCACACCGTTGATCGTCAATGTACCCGCAAAGCCGGTGAAGGGAAGATATTCGTTCACCAATTCGTCAGCCTGCCGGTCCTTAAACCAGCCAAAGCGGAATTCATTCACCGTTGTGTTGTTGATCAGCGAGGTCAGCGCCGCTCGGCCGTTGCGGGCACGCACGGTCGACAAGCCGTTGTTCCCCACAGCACCGCCGTTATTCAGAACGGCTGCAGTCTGGATGCCGTTGGGGCTCAGCCAGCGCAGGTAGTTGAAGCTGGTGCTCAGCGTATGACGGTCGTTGATCCGGTAATCCAGCTTGCCAAAGAGCAGCTCCTGATTGGAGGTGCGCGGCACCACCGTATTGAAGCGATCAATAAAACGCCGTGCTGCATCGCACTGTGCTGCAGACGCCGTGCAAGCTGCGACGTACTGTCCGGTCGAGCTGAACAACGGCTGGCCGGTGTGGCTTGAGATCAGCGGAAAGTCCCGGCGCGTGATCTCGGTATTGAAGAAGTAGAAAAGCTTGTCCTTCTTGATCGGCCCGCCAATCGAGCCACCAAACTGATTGCGGCGCTCATCGGGAGTAAAGCTCGCATAGCGGTCGCGCGCGTTAAAGTCCTGATTGCGGAAGAACCAGAACGCCGTCCCATGCACGCTGTTCCCACCAGACTTGGTCACCGTATTTACCACGCCACCAGAGGCGCGCCCAAATTCAGCCGATCCACCCGTGATCACCTGAAATTCCTGCACCGTGTCCTGTGAGATGTTCGCTGAGATGCGAGTGCGGCCCGCGTTCTCGTTGTAATACTGCTGCGTGGAATCGTTGCCGTCCTGCAGAAAGGCATTGCCGCCAGGAATCCCGCGAAAGGTGATCGCACCAAAAGTGCCATCATTGGTCACCCCCGGGGTGAGCAGCACAAACGAGTCCACCCGGCGGCCATTGATCGGCAGATTCAGAATCTGGCTTTCGTCAACCACCTGGCTCACACCTGTCTTGGCCGAATCCACCGCCGGTGCTTCTGCCGTCACGTTGACAGCCGATGCAGCTCCAGAAAC
>CANGVB010000303.1 GCA_947456995.1 Bryobacteraceae bacterium
CCTCCACAATCAGCAGATCGAACTGATGCTGCAAACCTGGGATTCCATCGCCGAAGACATGCCACCCCTGGCTGCTGCGCCGCGAGGCACCTCAGCTTCACTCTTTTTCGAAGTAGACGATTTCGACGCTACCGCCGCCAGACTCAGCCACTACCCAGTAAGCGTCCCCGATCGCACCACCTTCTACGGCATGCGCGAAATCGGTTTCACCGCACCCAGCGGCCACCTCGTCGTTATCGCCGCGCAATCACTTCAGACGCCGTCCGCCAGCTAAAGTCCTTGCGGCCCAGATTCAGCAACTGCTTTGCCTTGGCGGCTTCCTTGCGCTCTTCCTTCATCTGGTACATGCGTCGATCCGCCTCAGCCAGCAGCGTCTCCGCATCACGCCCGTCCTCAGGCGCATGCACAGCTCCAATGCTGATTCCGATGATGTCCTCGCCAATCACCTGACGCGCAGCCTCGGTAATCATAGACCCAATGCGCCCCGTCCGCGCCACCAGGTCTTCGCGCTTAAGCCCGGGCAATACCAGCACAAACTCATCTCCGCCCATACGTGCAACATAGTCGTACTCACGGCAATTCAGCTTCAGCGTCTGCGCCACTGCCTTTAGCAACCGGTTCCCCGCCAGATGTCCAAACCGGTCATTCACCGCTTTAAAGCCATCCAGGTCCGTCACCAGCACCGTCACAGACTCGCCATTCCGGCTCCTGCGAGCAAGCTCTGAATCCAGATGCACAAACAAACTCCGCGCATTCGGCAAATCCGTCAAAAAGTCCGTCGTAGCAGTGCTCTCCGCCGCCTCCAGCCGCAACAAGTGGTCAATCGTCATACCCACCTTCGAAGCAATCGCGAGCATCACTCGCAAATTATCCCGAGAGAAACCATCCTTGTCAGACCGGTATAACGCCAACACTCCGACAACACTCTGCTTGCCCTCAAGCGGAACAGCCAGCGCACTCCGCAACGTACTGAACTTCGCCGGATCATTCAAATAACCAGGTTCCACGCTCGGGTTCCCGTTCACGATCGGCTTGTTGTTATCAGCCACCCAACCACTCAAGCCCTGCCCCATCGGAATCTCAAGCGAAGAGAACAAACGGAAGTTCTCGCCACAAACATATTCCGGCACCAGCTTGTCTCCACGGCGAATATAAACCGCCATCGAGTCATACGGCACCATGCGCTTCACACGCAAAGACAAAATACTCAGCATTTCGTCCAGCGTCAGCGAGCGGCCAATATCCTGCGAGATCTCAAACAACTGCTGCACTTCTTCCCGCGCTGAAGCAATCTGATGAATGAAGTCTCCAGGATTCCCATTCGCAATGGCCTGAATCGATTTCTTCATCTGCTCAAACCCGGTTGCCGGCGCAAGCCCCGCCTCGATCTTCACTCGCTTCGACAGCTTCGCCTGCGGCTTCACACTACGAATCGCCGCCTTAGCCATCTCTTCCAGATCCACGTAGCGCTTCTTCAGCACTTCCACCACACGAGGATCAAAGCTGATCCCGCTCTCCCGCTCCACCACAGCCATCGCCTCATTCAAAGGCAATGCCCGACGGTACTGACGGTCACTAGCCAACGCATCCAGACAATCCACCGCGCTCAGAATCCTCGCCCCAAGCGGAATATCCGTTCCCTTGGTGCCATACGGGTAACCACTGCCATCCCACTTCTCGTGGTGCGCCAATACAATCGGCGAAACGTCGTAAGGAAACTGCACTCGTTCCAGAATCTCCGCGCCCACCACCGGATGGATCTTCATCTTGTCAAACTCTTCCGGCGTCAATTTCCCGGGCTTCGAGATGATGTGCTCAGGCACAGCCAGCTTCCCGATGTCATGCAGAATCGCCGCCGCACGCAGCGCCTCCAGCTCTTCATTCCCCATCCCCAGATCACGGCCCACCTCAAGTGCATACACCTGCACTCGCTGCAAATGCTCATGCGTCGTTTCATCTTTCGATTCAATGGCCAGAGCCAGCGCCTCAATCGTCCGCAAATGCAAATCCGCCATCTGCTCCGAGTGCTGCATCTCCTTGTCAATCCGCGCCAGATGCATCGAATACACCTTGTACAACAGATAGAAGAAGAACAGCGCCAGCATCGAATAGCCCCAGTCCAGAAATGCATTCACAAAACTGAACAGCCCGGCCGCCGCCGTCCCCACCAGATAAAAATTGAAGCTCCAGATATACCGTTCGCGCCAGATCCGCCTCAGGCTCTTGTGCTCGGTCAGCGAGATCACCGCCGCTACCGGAAACGTATTGAACAGATAAAACACCGTCGCCGCACAGATCAGCCGAATTGGCGTACTCGCCATCGTCAGATTCAGGTTCGGATGAAAATACACCATATGCGCAATCCACGTCGCCGTGGAGATGTTCGCAACATTAAAGAAGGTCAGAAAGTTCCGGCTTGGCCCATTCATCGCCTGCAAACACTGCACCGCAGTCGTCGTACAGGCAATCATCAAGGTCTCCGGCAGCGTCAGCTCCATAATCCCGATCAACACAAACAGAATGTTGATCGGCATCGCGCCGCCATTGCCATTGCTCACGCCAACCCGCAATCCAGCCGCAAACAATGCAACCAGCAAAAAGCAGGTAAACCGTATCAGATCCGTAGATTCCCACCGGATCAAACTTGCTCCGGCCACAGCGGACCCGATCAAGCCAATCATCAGCACGTAGATTCGAGCAGGAAGACTCAGTGAATTCATATAAAAAGGGAGGAGAGCTGGGACAAGACTCACCTTTATTACTGAATTTAATCGGCAATACTACTTACATTCTTTAGTACTAGGCTGAACTATCCGAATTTCTCTCGAAAGATTCCCAAACCCTGCCCCCTCAAAGATCTCCTAAGGTCTTTCGCCCTCACGAATCAGGTCTAGTGCTCATGCTAGTTTCGCAGGACTGACCGTAACATCTAGTAGCGGTATCTACTCAGTTTTATGGTGGAAAAACATCAGTTTTTGGGTGTCGACGCAATTTTGGCCTCACCCCGCATGCGCGATCTGCTCCAGCAGGTCCGCAAAGCCGCGCAATCCGGGGCCTCAGTACTCTTGATGGGTGAGTCCGGCAGCGGAAAAGAAATCATCGCCCGCGCAATCCACCACTACTCCACTCGCAAACTCAAGCCTTTCGTAGACCTCTCCTGTGCCGCCTTACCAGAAGACCTCGTGGAATCCGAACTCTTCGGCCACGAGCGTGGCGCCTTCTCCGGCGCTTATGCAGCCAAGCCCGGCCTCCTCGAACTCGCCCACAACGGCAGCCTCTTCCTCGACGAAATCGGTGCCCTCGATCCCCGCCTCCAGGCCAAACTCCTCCGCGTGCTCGACACTGGCTCTTTCTATCGCCTCGGTGCCATCAAGAAAACCCACGCCAACGTCCGCATCATCGCGGCCACCAATGCGCCCCTCCACGAATCCATCCGCAGTGGCGCTTTCCGCGACGATCTCTTTTACAGAATCGGCCAGATCACCCTCACCGTTCCGCCCCTCCGCGAAAGACCTGAGGACATCGAGGCCCTCGCCAGCCACTTTCTAGCCCAACAAAATCCCGAGCTCCGCTTTGCCTCAGACGCCATGATGGCCCTCTACGCCTACCTCTGGCCAGGCAATGTCCGCGAGCTCCGCAACACGGTCCTGCGCTCTGCGCTGATGGCCAAGGGTCCGCTCCTGCATGCCGATGACATCGTCTTCTCGATGCGCTCGATCGAGCCCAAAGATTGCGGCATCGCCGGCCTCGAACAAGCCATGATCCGCCGCGCCCTCGAAGATTCCGGCGGCCACCGCCAGCGCGCCGCAGACTCGCTCGGCATCTCCCGCAACACCCTGGCACGCAAGATTCGCGGCTACGGCCTAGCCTCTGCCGTCACCACCGCAGCCCAGCGGAGGCTCGCATGATCTCCGTCAACAAACAGGCCCCTAAGGTCAACTGGGAAGACCGCCGCGCCGAGGCCCGCCTCAAAGCCAACGGTACGGTCTCACTCAAACTCAGTGAAGACTTCCAGGTAGCCTTCGAAGCCCGCCTGATGGACATCTCCGCCTCCGGCTTCCGTGTCCGCCACGCCAATTCAGAACTCCGCTCCGGCCACGAATGCGACTTCACCCTCCCAGGCACCCGCGGCCGCGCCAAAGTAGTCTGGAACCGCACCACCCCAGACTTCATCGAAACCGGCTTCTTCATCCTCCTCCACGAAACCACCTAGTTGACAAATACGGCAATTTGCCGTATTTTCGTCTCATGGACAAACATATCGCGACTGCCAGGCTCGAAGCACGGTTGCCTGCTGATATTCACGCCATGCTCAAACGTGCCGCTGAAATGCAGGGTCGTTCTTTGACTGATTTTGTAGTTTCGGCAGCCAGGGACGCAGCCCAGCGAACGATAGAGGACGCCGAAATTCTCCGCTTGTCCATTGAAGATCAGCGCTTGGTCGCAGAGGCCCTGCTTAGCCCGCCCAAACCGAATCCGGCCTTGCGCCAGGCATTCAAAAAACGAAAGCAGTTGATCGGCTAGGCATGACGCCACCTTTCCGGGTAGAGCCGCTGAGTGAAACTCACAACCGCTCTGCGTTTTCTTGTGGTCAGGAACCGCTGGATCGATACTTCAAAACACAGGCCAGTCAAGACCTTCGACGCCGCATGGCGACCTGTTTTGTAGCAATTGAAGCTGCCACAGGCGAGGTTGTGGCATATTACACTTTGGCAGCGGCTGGAATCCCGCTAACAGACCTCCCAGCCGAAATCGTAAAGAAGCTGCCGCGCTACCCAAGCATTCCGGCGGTGCGTATTGGCCGATTGGCGGTAGACATGCGCTTCCAAGGTCGCGGTCTTGGCTCCGCCATGCTCGCCGATGCATTGCAACGGGTATTGGCCGCGCCTCCCGCCGCCTTCGCGCTCCTGGTAGACGCAAAGGACGATACGGCTGTCGCCTTCTATCGCCGATTCGGCTTTATTCCCCTTGCCAGTCAACCGCGTACATTGTTCCTTCCTGTGGCAACCGCGCTCAACACCCTCCCCTAGATTTTGTCTGCCGCCTCGCTCTGTTTCAAGTAAACTAACAGGGGAGAAAGCACCCACGGATGCAAGCCAATCGATCGGAGTCCCACCTTGGGCTGCCCTTCCGCACTCAGTCAGAGGTTTTAGCGACGAACGAACTGCTTCGCGCTTTCCGCCTCATGTATCTCAGTCGTCGCATTGACGACCGCGAGATCCTTCTCAAACGCCAGAACAAGATCTATTTCCAGGTCTCTGCAGCTGGCCACGAAGCAATCCAGGTCGCTGCAGGCATGGCCTGCCAGCCCGGCTTCGACTGGTTCCATCTCTACTATCGCGATCGCGCCCTCGCTCTCGCCCTCGGCATCACCCAGGAGCAAATGTTCCTCCAGGCCGTCGGCGCCGCTGCAGACACCATGAGCGGCGGCCGTCAGATGCCCAGCCACTGGTCCTCAACAGACCTCCACATCATCAGCGGCAGCTCCCCTACTGGCAGC
>CANGVB010000304.1 GCA_947456995.1 Bryobacteraceae bacterium
GTCCGGCTTCCCGACGAAGCCAGCCGCCGCGTAGGCCAGGCAGCCGCTGCCGCCTCGCTGCCGAAAATCTAACGGCGCAACCCAAACACAAACAGGCTGTTGCCAGCCGATACCGCCACATACTGTTGCCCATTGACGGCATAGGTCATCGGTCCGCTCGCGATCGCTCCGCCCAGCGAAGTTCGCCACAGCACAGCACCAGTGCGCGCATGGATGGCATAGAAATGCTCCTCACGATTGCCGGCAAAGAGCAGATCCGTTGCGGTGGTCAGAATCCCGGAATCCGTCACATCCACAAAGTCCAGTTGCCATTTCTTCTCGCCCGTTGCTGCATCCAGTGCCATCACTGCCCCATGCCCCTGCTCGCGTTTTCTGATGTTGGCTTGTGCTCCGCGGCTCAACCCAAAGCTCGAACGCGGATAGCCCCCGAGAAACTTTTGTCCTTCCTTGTAGGTCTCTGGCGCTTTCACAAACGACGAGAAGCTGTTCTCCCAGGCCGACAAGTAGAACAGACCCGTCTTCGGGCTGTAAGAAGGCGAATACCAGTTGGTTGCTCCCTGTACGCCTGGAAAAATTAGTGTCCCCTCTTTCGACGGCGCCATCCCGGCTACTTTCTTTGGCCGGCCCTTGGCATCAAAGCCATCCATCCAGGTCACTTTGGTGAAAGGCTTCCCTGTCAGAAACTCGCCTGTCTTGCGATCCAGTACATAGTAAAGCCCGTTTCGATTACCCCACATGATCACTTGCCGCTTGCGCCCTTGTACCTCGATGTCGCCAAGCACCGGCACCTGCACCGCGTCATAGTCCAATTCGTCGTGGGGCGTGAATTGATAATGCCACTTCAGCTTGCCCGTATCGGCATCCAGGGCCACCACGCAATCCGAGTATAGATTGTCGCCCATCCGTCCATCACCGTTCCAATCCGGCCCCGGGTTCCCAACGCCCCAGTAGGTCAGGTTCGTCTCGGCATCATAAGATCCTGTAACCCAGATGGAAGCCCCACCGGTCTTCCAGGAATCCCCTGCCCAGGTTTCATTACCAGGCTCGCCCGGTCCGGGAACAGTGTTGAACTTCCAGGCCTCCTTGCCCGTCTTCGCATCATAGGCGGCAATGTATCCACGAATCCCATACTCCCCACCAGCCACACCCACAATCACCTTGTCTTTCACAATCAAAGGCGCATGAGTCAGCGAATAACCAGCTTCTGGCCGATCTACGGCGATGTTCCAAACCGGCTTCCCGCTCTTGGAATCAACGGCTATTAAGTGCCCGTCAATCGTGCCCATGTAGAGCAGATCGCCAAGAATCGCCAAGCCCCGGTTCACCCTGCCACAACACACCCTGCTTTCCTTCGATGGCGTGTAATTGTAAGTCCAGAAAATACGCCCCGTCGCGGCATCGATGGCCACGATATCGTTAGGTGCCTGCACGGTGTAGAGGATCCCCTCCACAACCAGCGGCGTAGCTTCAAACTTCTCGAACGAAGCCGCCTGAAAGACCCACTTCAACTCAAGATCTCTGACATTGCCAGGGTGAATCGAGCCAAGCGTGCTGTGTCGCTGGCTTAGATTCGTTCCCGAATGGGTCAGCCAGTTCTGCGGCTCGCGCTCAGCATTCTTCAGCCTATCCCAGCTCACCTGAGCTTCAACAATGCAAACACTCAAGACGAATAAAAACAATCTCGATCTCATTGCACACCCTTTTGTTTAGCCAGGTAAGCGATCAAGTCTGCCAGTTCCTGGGAATCGAACTTTCCCCGATAAGCAGGCATCCAGGACTGCGTCGGGCTCTCTTCTTTCACGTCGCTCCGGTTGATCGATCGCAAAGAACCTTCCTGATCTAGCAACTGTAAACTGTACGTATCCTGATTCACCAGCAGCCCTGATACTGCCGCTCCAGACTTGCGAACCACACGCACTGGTCGAGTCCCCAGTGGATACTGGTCATCGGCATCAAGGATCGCCGTTTCAAGATCAATGGGCCGCAGCAGATGCCCTACATCGCTCAGGTCTGGTCCTGACCGTCCCCCTTTGCCAAGAATGCGATGACACCCGGCACAACCGCCTTTGCCTTCAAAAAGCGCTTGGCCCCGCTCGGCATTGCCACTTGCTGCAGCGATGGATTTGCGCCCCTTCACTTCATTCATCGTCCTCAAATACGCCACGATCATGGTTGCTCTCGCGCCCGAAGTATTGGTCGACGGCATCCCGGTGCCAGGCAATCCATTGACGATGATCCTAACCAGATCTTCGTCATTCTTGGCAATCTTGAATTTCCCCCGCCCCAGGTCAATTCCGGAAACCGTCGCCCCATCTCCCCCATGGCACCCCACGCAATTCATGCGATAGAACTGCCCGCCAGCCGCAATGTCGCCTTGCGTATAGCTATGCTCCTGTCCACAGACAAGCCCAACAATCGCCAACAAGATAAGAACCAGTCGATTCATCAACATTACGTGCAATGGTATCAGCGAAGGTTGCGGGCGGAGATTCTGGCAAGACCCGCTTGAATCTCACTGCCAGGCATCCACTTCCCCCGTACGAGCACTCCTGCGATTCGCGAGTAGTTGTTGACGTCCTCCAGCGGGTTTGCATCCAGCAACACAGCGTCTCCGCGCTGCCCGGTCGAGATTGTTCCAAATGCATCTTTTGCTTTCAGATACTCTCCAACCCTCGCCGTCCCCGACCGCAATATCTCATACGGCTTCATCCCCGCCTCAGCCATCGACTTCATCTCTCGATGTATGGAAAATCCAGGAACACTAAACTGCTGCGGCGAATCCGTGCCCAGCAAAATCTTCACTCCCTGGGCATCCATCACCTTCAGCAATCTCTTACGATCAGCAGCAATCCGCTGTGCCTTCGCCCGTGAAAACTGCGGCGTCGATTGTCGCCCGTCAAAGGCCTCTGTCCATTGCTTCACAATGTCGCGAGGCATGAACTTCAACTCGGGAAACGCCCGCAAAGTTGCTGCATCGGGCGCTCCAATAATCGTCTCCCAAAGCACCATCGTCGGCACCACCCACGCACCCGCATCTTTCGTCTTCTTCGCGATTTCCACCAACTGAGCATCGGTGATCGGAGCCCCAAGCTTGTCCAGGTATTCAATGTACCCATCGAGATGGTCTATCGTTTCCTGCTTCTGCTCCAGTGCGTGCAGGATCCCCACCTCTGCAGGCACATGCCCCGAAAACGAGATCCCCACCTCGCGAGCTGTCTTGGCCAGCGCATCATAACTCTCGCGGGACACCCCGGGGTGGATCTTCAACAAGTCCCATCCTTCAGTCTTTTGCTGCCTCACCCTCTCTGCTGCCTGCACAGGATTCTTCACCGTTGCCCCACTAAAACTGGGGCCGGCAAGATATAGTGTCGGCGCAACAATCTCGTTCCTCTTGGCCTTCTCGCGAAAATCGAGTTGCCCCGCGTGCCCCAGCATCCCGCGAACTGTTGTGATGCCATTAGCCACATACAGGAAGAGGACATCATCGATGTACGCCTGAGGTGCCGTTGGCGGCGGGATGTGCCCATGCATCTCACTCAAGCCCGGCACCAGATACTTGCCCCGACCGTCAATGCGTATAGCTCCGGCTGGAACCTTCAATTTGCCAGCAGGCCCCACCTCGACAAACCGCCCGTCTTTGGAGCGAACGGAGTAATCCTTCAGCACTACGTCCCTGGTCATCGGGATCAGGTTCACATGCTCAAGAACAATCTCTTGCGCACAGCTCGTCAACACCACAGCAAATACAAGCAGGAATCTCATCTGGAGGTCTCCAATTCGCTCCTATCTTATCTACAAGTCGCGATATTGTAGAGATTCAACTCATGCTGCAATTCCTCATCCTCTCTCTTCTTGCGCTTCCACTCGTCGCCCAGGAACGTATCGGTACCATCCAGGTGCGTGTCTCCACTGATCATGCCGATTGGCGTTACCAGCCCGGTCAACCTGTGCGCTTCCGCATCCTTGCGGTGCAGGACGGCCAGCCCGTCAGCGGCCTAAAAGTCACCTACAAAATTGGCCCCGAGATGATGCCAGCAAAAATCGACCAATCCGCAACCTCCACTGCAGATGGCATCACCGTAGACGCCGGCACCATGACTGAGCCTGGCTTTCTCCGCTGCATCGCTACCGTTGAACTTAACGGCAAGACTTACCGTGGCCTCGCCACTGCAGCCTTTCAACCAGAAGCCATCAAGCCGACTCAAACGGACCCTGCTGACTTCGATCAGTTCTGGGCCGCCGGCAAGGCAGCCCTTGCTAAATTGCCCATCGATGCCAAGCTTACTCCGCTCCCGGATTACGGCAACGCAGATGCCGACTGCTTCCAACTCAACCTGCAAAACGTTGGCATGAATACGCTCCCCTCGCGTTTCTACGGAGTCCTTTGTGAACCCAAAGCACCAGGCAAGTATCCTGCTCTACTCAGTGTTCCCGGTGCTGGCGTTCGTCCCTACCGGGGCATGGCTGAAATGGCAGCCAAAGGCATCATCACTCTTCAAGTTGGCATCCACGGCATTCCTGTCACGATGGAGCAATCCGTTTATGACTCCCTCGGTGTCGGAGCACTGTCAAGCTACAACGCCTTTGGTCTCGACAACAAAGACCGCTACTACTACCGCCGTGTCTACCTTGGCTGCGTTCGAGCTAACGACTTTCTCACCAGCCACCCCAAGTGGGACGGGTCTAACCTTGCTGTCACCGGTGGCAGTCAGGGTGGTGCCCTCTCGATCGTTACTGCTGCACTCGACCCGCGAGTCAAAGGCCTCGCCGCCTACTACCCCGCACTCGCCGATGTCACCGGCTACCTGCAGAACCGTGCGGGCGGCTGGCCTCATATGTTCCGCATGACGGAAGGTCCTCTCGCGCACCGCACATCCGAAAAGATCGAGACCTCTCGTTACTACGACGTTGTGAATTTCGCCCGCCGCCTCAAGGTGCCCGGCTTCTACACTTGGGGCTACAACGACGAGACCTGTCCACCAACTTCGATGTATTCCGCCTACAACGTAATCCCCGCTCAAAAGAAGCTCCTGCTCGCCCTTGAAACGGGCCACAACAATGTTCCAGAGCAAGTAGCGGAAGTCCAGGCCTACCTTTTGGCCCTATTGAAACGAGGTCAATAATCGAATCATGTTCTTCCTCATTGCGGCTGTAGCGATAGCAGGCATCATCACAGAAGACAACGCAAAGCTGCTAAAAGCCAGTGAAGCCGGTGGCAGCGAAGGCCCCGTCTGGGATGGCAAAGGCAATCTCTACTTCACCGGCAAGGGCCGCATCTTCAAGCTCAACTCCAATGGTCAGACTGAGGTCTTTCGCGAAGCTTCAGGCGGTGCCAACGGACTCTTTTTCGACAAGCAGGGCCGCCTCATTGCCTGCGAAGCCGCTAACCGCCGAGTCACCAGAACAGAGGCCGACGGCAGCATAACCGTCCTGGCAGACTCTTTCGAGGGAAAGAAATTCAACTCCCCCAACGACCTCACGATGGACAGCA
>CANGVB010000305.1 GCA_947456995.1 Bryobacteraceae bacterium
GTGCACCCTGAAGACCTTGAGGCTTGAGCGCATGGCTGCGGCTGGTTGCCTCTTCGGGGCTTAACCATTGCACCTGGTAACCATGGGCTGGGCCGAGTGTGGCGAATTCCTTAAGAACTTTGGTTTCGTCGTCGCGATATGCGGCGTGGAGGCAGCCGGGGACTTGGTGTGCGATGCCTGCAGCGTTCAGAAATTCGAGCCAAAGCTCGCGGCTGCGTAGTGCAGTGTTGAGGCGATGGCCTGCTGGTTGACCGATGGGCCAGAGCATTCCGAAGTTACGGATCGATGCGCCGAGCGGGCGCGGGTACCGGTCAAAGACAGCAACGCGTTTTCCCTGCCGGGCGGCAACAGAGGCATGGGCCAGGCCAACGATGCCTGAGCCAACGATGATGAGGTCAAATTCCTGATTCATAGGGCTGTGACCTTTGCACGATAGCATGAGCTCTATGCGTTTATTCTCTCTTTTGTTGCTGGGTGCTTCGCTTTACGGACAACGTGTAATGGTGATTGGAATCGACGGTTTGTCGACGGCGGCTTTTGAGAAGGCGCAACTGCCAAATCTCAAAGCACTGATGAGCCGCGGTGCCTACACACTCAAAGCCCGTGGGGTGTTGCCAACCGTGTCGAGCCCGAATTGGGGAAGTATTCTCATGGGTGCAGGACCCGAGCAACATGGGGTCACTTCTAATGAGTGGCAGCGGGACAAGTTTGAGATTGAGCCACTGTGCAAGGGGCCTGAGGGGATCTATCCGAATGTTTTCGGTGTTCTCAAAGCAGCAAAGCCGAAGCTGCATCTAGCAGCGATTTATGACTGGGATGGCTTCGGACGTTTGTTTGATCGTGGTGCTGCCACCCATGCGGTTCATGTCTTGAAAAGTGAAGAGACAAGCAGGGCAGCGATTGAGTATTGGAAGACGAAGAAGCCTGATTTTCTCTTTGTACATCTGGACGACGTGGATCATGCCGGGCATGAGCATGCCTGGGAGAGCGCAAAGTATTTCGAGGAGGCAGGCAGGATTGACGGCTTGGTTGGAAAGCTGGTTGATGCTGCCGCAGGAGCGCTTGTGATTGTCGTCTCAGACCACGGTGGCACTGGCAAGAAACATGGCAATTCAAATATGAACGACTTGCAGATTCCAGTTATTTGGGCCGGCCCAAAAGTGAAGCAGGGGGAAATCAAAGCTCCGGTGAACATTTATGATCTTGCTCCAACCATCACTGGCGCCTTCGGAGTAGCTGCAGACCCTTGCTGGATCGGCAAATCTCTGTTGAGCCGATGAAACAGAACTGTCAGTTGTTGTTCATGATGCAGTCATTGACTGGCAGCTACTTTAGGTGGGATGAAGAGAGTTTTGTTGCTATTGGCCTGCACTGCCGTGCTTTTTGCGCAGTTTGATACGGGTGCTGTTGTGGGGAATGTTTACGACGGGAGCAGGGCACCAGTGGTTGCCGCAGTCGTCACGATTGAGGATCTTCGAAAAGGAATCAAGCTCAACTCCAGGAGCAGCGAGGCGGGCACCTTTGAGTTTCTTTCGATACCGATTGGACGTTACAAAGCCACAGTGACACAGGCTGGATTTCGTTCGCAATCGAGTGCCGAATTTGAAGTTGCGATTGGGGCCAAGCAGCGTGTGGATTTCAAGCTTGAACTGGATACGGTGCAGACCTCTGTGCAGGTGGTTGCTGAGGTGGCTCTCCTGCAGACGGACACTTCCGATCGCGGCCAAACGATTGCAGCGGCACAGATCCGCGAACTGCCGCTGGCCGGACGTGCTTATTCGGAGTTGATTTATCTGAGTGCGGGTATTGTGCGAACTCCGAGTTCTGGCATTGGTTCGACGCAGCGTGAGGCATCCTTCAGCGTGAATGGCCTTCGCAGTACTGCCAATAACTTTCTTCTCGATGGGCTGGACAATAACTATTTCGGCACCTCCAATCAGGGCTTCTCGAATCAGGTGGTGCAGCCTCCGCCAGACGCCGTAGCTGAGTTCCGCGTGATCACCAACAACACCAGTGCGGAGTTTGGCCGCGCCGGTGGCGCGATTGTGAATGCCAGTTTGCGCAGTGGCTCGAATCAGTTTCACGGGGCGGCATGGGAGTTCTTTCGCAACACGCAGCTGAACGCGATCGGTTTCTTTAAGCCAACAACGGGCCGTCCGATTCAGAATCAGAACCAATTTGGAGCTTCTCTCGGCGGGCCGATTTTCAAGAACAAGACCTTCTTCTTTATGGACTATGAAGGCTATCGCGAAGTGAACTCGGGTGTGTCGTTTGTCACCTTGCCCAATGCGGCCCAGCGTGGTGGCAATCTTGGCGTACCGGTAAGAAACCCGATCACCGGGACACTTTATGCCAATGGCGTTGTTCCTCAAAGCGACATGATCCCTTACGCACGGGCCATCTTGAATTCATTGCCCGCCAATACGTCGACTGCGGCAGCCAATAACTTTCAATCCTTACGCCGCGTGACCGATTATCGCGACAAGGGTGACGCCAAGATCGACCACTACTTTTCAGAGAAGCTTCGTGCCTTTGGCCGCTTCAGCAAGAGCCGCTTTGATGTGTTTGACCCTGGCGCATTCCCCGGACTGGCTGGTGGCAATGGCAACGGTTTTCAGTTTGTTCCGCTAACTCCCCTCGCCGGCGGTTTGACCTGGACGGTAAATCAGAATTCGATCATTGAAGCGCGCATGGGCTACTCCGCCTCTGAGGCTGGCAAGGATCCTCCATTGGTAGGGGGCCCGAGCATGCTGGAGTTGTTTGGGATCCCCGGATTGCCGACAGACAAAAGACTCACGGGCGGGATCACTGCGGAGACACTTGTTGGCTTTACTTCGTTTGGGCGGCAGGGGACGAATCCTCAGTATCAGCACCCGAAGCTCTGGAATCCAAAGCTGAATCTCACTCGCGTCGCCGGACGGCACACCTTAAAGACAGGCATCGAATATCAGTGGCTTGGAGTCGAGACGCTCGACGTGAGCCCGATCATTGGGCGCAATACTTATACAGGGCTTTTCTCGGTGCCGGCAGGGTCGGCCGCAACTGCAGCAACACAAGGCTTGTATAGCCTTGCTGACTTCATGTTTGGTGCTCGCAACACCTTTCAATTGGTTAACGACGGGCTGGTGAATCACAGGCAGCAATCTTTGTTTGCTTACGTGCAGGACGACTTCAAGTTGAACTCCAGGATCACCCTGAACTTGGGGCTACGTTATGAGCTGGTCACCCCCTTCTATGAGCGGGACAATCTGCTCTCAAATCTCGATTTGAAATCAAACACCATCCTGAAGGCCAAGAGCGGCTCGATCTATGACCGGGCGCTGGTGAATCTGGACAAGAATAACTTTGGCCCCCGCTTCGGCGTTGCCTGGAATGTGATGCCGAAGATGGTGGTTCGCGCCGGTTACGGGTTGGGTTTTAACAGCTTCAATCGCACAGGCACGAGCTACCTCGCCTACAACGGGCCGCGATTCGTTCTGGCAAGCGCTGCGCAGACGCCCGGCACGCCTGGCTTTCTCAATACGCAGCAGGGTTTCCCAGCCGGCTTTACGTCTCCAGAACGGTTTGACCCTCGCCGCAGCACTGTACAACATGCAGACCCGAATATGCCTTGGGCTGCGGTGCATAGCTGGTTCTTCTCGATCCAGCGCGAGTTGCCGATGGGGATTCTGTTGGATGTCGGATATGTAGGAAATCGCGGGGACAACCTTGCGACTATCAACGATCTGAATCAGGCCCGGCCCAACCGGATCGATGAGAATCTGAACATCGAAGACCGCCGCCCGAATCTGGCCTATAGTTCGATCTCAGGTACGCTTGCCAATGGCTTCTCGCGATACCACGGCTTGCAGGCCAAGGTGGAGAAGCGTAGTGATGCAGGGCTTTACTTTCTGAACAGCTTCACCTGGGCCAAGGCAATCGACAATTCCAGCCAGGCCTTTGATAGCAACAACGGCAATGGCACCAGCTTTCAGGACATCTACAACATTGCTGCGGACAAGGGCATCTCAAACTATGACCGCAAGTTCAACAACATCACCAGCGTCGTTTATGAGCTGCCGTTTCTGAAGGGGCGTAAGCTCGTCGGTGGTTGGCAGTTGAGCTCGATTGTCAATATGCGGTCTGGCGAGCCCTTCAATCTGAGTTATACCGCGGCAGCTCGAGGCCAGGTGGCACCCTTCTTAACCTTGCTTGGCTTCAATGCCTTCCGCCCCAATATTAGCGGCGATCCGCTGGCTCCAGAGGGGCAGCGCAGTGTCACGAATTATCTGAACCGGAACAACGTCTCGATTCCGCTCTACTTCCAGCCTTTTGGCAATGCGGGTAGAAACATAGTGCGTGGCTTTGCGTTTTATCAGGCCGACCTGGGCGTGTCCAAACGCTTTGTACTCACCGAGCGATTTGGATTGCAGTTCAAGGCTGAGGCCTTTAATGTTTTGAATACATCAAACTTCCCGGCACCCAACGCAAACATTTCAAGTCCGGCCTTTGGGACGATCACTTCTGCCTACGATGCTCGTAGACTTCAGCTTTCTTTGAAGGTGCAGTTCTAATGAAGTTCCTGGTGACGTTGTTGCTGTTTGGCCTGATCGCGCAGGCTCAAATGCCCGTGATCTTTGTTCATGGCAATGGAGACGATGCGACGAAGTGGGTGCCTGTGATCTGGCTCTTTGAGTCGAATGGCTACCCAGCCAGCCGGCTCTTTTCGATTCGAATGACAGACCCTGCGGCCCGCAGAGAAGACAGCAAGCCCGAGGCATTTCGATCGTCCACAATCGATCAGGCGAGTGAGCTGAGTGCATTTGTGACCCGGGTTCTTCTTGAGACCAAAGCGAAGAAAGTTGCGTTGGTGGGTAGCAGCCGCGGGGGGATGACCATCCGGAATTATCTGAAGAATGCTGGAGGCGCAGCTGTGGTTTCGCATGCAGTGCTTTGCGGGACTCCAAATCATGGAGTGATGGCAACAGATACAAATCTCGATATGGAGTTTAACGGCAAAGGAAATTTCTTGCGGCAGTTGAATGAGGGCTCTGAGCTGGTGGACGGGGTTCAGTTTCTAACGATTCGTAGCGACAAGAACGACAAATACGCACAACCGAATGTTGGCTACGATGGGCCGGAGTTAAAGGGTGCTGAGAATGTTGTGTTGCCTGGGCTTGACCACCGGGAAGTTGCTTTTCATCCGCTGGCTTTTGCCGAGACCTTCCGCTTCCTTACCGGCGAGAAGCCGAAGTATTTGAAGCCGCTGACTGAGGCAACTCCGAAGCTGAGTGGTTTGGTAACGAGCTTTGCGGGGATGGCCCCAACCAACCGCCCCCAAGCTGGCGTGAAGCTGAGCGTTTTTGCGTTGAAGCCCGGAACGTCAGAACGAGACGGCGATGCCGGATACAGCGTCACTACGAATGAGACGGGGACGTGGGGGCCATTGGTAGTGCAACCGGATTTGACCTACGAGTTTCGTCTTGA
>CANGVB010000306.1 GCA_947456995.1 Bryobacteraceae bacterium
GCGTGGGGATTCCAACGACCCAACCCAGCGCACCGCCCCAATGCCGCCAGCCTGCTGCATCACCCATGTCGGCGCACCCCCCGCCGCCCAACCCCACGCGTAAGCGTGGAGATTCCAAACGACCCACCCCAGCCACCGCACCCGCACCCATGCCACCAACCCGTTTTATCACCTAGATCGGCGCCCCCCCGTCCAACCCCATGCGGCCAGCCTGCTTTATCACTCATGTCGGTGCACCGCTCCCGCACCCACGCCGCCAGCCTGCCTTATCGCCCATGTCGGCGCCCCCCGTCCAACCCCATGCGTAAGCGTGGGGATTCCAAACGACCCACCCCAGCCACCGCACCCGCACCCATGCGACCAACCCGTTTTATCACCTAGATCGGCGCACCGCACCGCCCCCATGCCGCCAGCCTGCTTTATCAACTAGATCGGCGCACCGCACCCCCGTCGAGCCCCATGCGTAAGCGTGGGGACCCCAAACGACCCACCCCAGCCACCGCCCCCATGCCACCAACCCGTTTTATCACCTATGTCGCCGGGCCGTACCCCAACCGACTCAACCCCCAAACTGGCTCACCCCAACCATAAGCGAAGCTAGCTTCCACTCCGAGCCTGATCCCCCGCCAAAGCAAAAACACCCAAAGCACCGTTCACAATATCTTTTCCTTAATGAGCCTTTCGCTAAAAAAATTCCGCTTACCAGTTGGAGGCCTGAATGGCGGTTAACATTTCAGCATCGGTTGGCAAAAATGGACTCAACAAGAGCGCCGATGTGCTCAAGATTCAGCAGGCACTAAACAAGATCCCTCCCGCCAAAGGCGGCCCCGATCCAAAGCTCAAAGAAGACGGCTGGATCGGCCCCAAAACCATCGGTGCCATCACCAAATTTCAATCAGCCAACCCAGGACTCGTGCCCGATGGCCGAATCGACGTCCAGGGCAAAACGCTGGCCCGGCTGAATGAATTGCTCGCCGGCCAGCCCAATCCCCAGCCCGCCGGGCCCAACTTCACAGACAAAAATCTTTACACCGGCAATGGCCCGTCGCCCAACGACATCAAGCAGGATGCCTTTGGAGATTGCTACTTTGTGGCCACCCTCAGCGCCCTCGCTCAGGAAAAACCCAGCGTCATCAAAGACGCCATCTACTACCACGCCACCTCAACACAGTTCCGCGTACGGCTCTACGACCTCAAAGGCGTCTGCAAATACATCTGGGTCACCCAGGAAGAGCTTCAGGACAACGTGAATCGCCAGGGCGGCAGCTATGTCGACAACACTCTCCAATACGAACGCGTCTGGCCCGCTGTCATCGAAACCGCCTATGCCAAGATGTTCGACAGCGATCCGAAGAACGGCCTTGGAGAAGGTTATGCCAAGATCGCCAACGGCGGCTGGCCTTCAGACGCGATGATCGCCATCACCGGAAGCGCTGGCGAGAAAGTGCAGTACAAATATTACCTGCCCCTCGGGATGCCAGGTTCAGTAGCCTTGCTGGGTGCAAAAATTTCCACCGCATTATCGCAGCGCAAAGGTGTTACGCTTTGGTCGGTACCTGAAAAGGATTCCCGCACCTTGATGGAGAAACTGGCAAATTTACCCATCCCCCAGGATGGCTTGGTCGACAATCACGTCTACACAGTAGTTTCCATAACGCAGCTTGGGCTGGACTGGCGAGTCACAGTAAGAAATCCCTGGGGAACCAACATGGGCGTTGGAGAAGGCATGGACACAGCGTCTGCCACCATGACGATCTCGCTTCAAAGCCTCGTGGTAACCGGCGGCCTCGAAGCCTTTCAAGTCAGCAATTAAGAACCAATAGAAGAGGGAGAAATGAAGACATGGCAAAATACAACAGTCGCATTGGCGCTAGCAATGCTGGTATCGGGGTGCGCCGTGGATGAGAGCAGTGTTTTTCAGCCCAAGCCGCTCGAGTACCTGAAAGAGGTCCCGGCCTCCGAGCAAAGCAAAAAGCTCGATGCAGACCTCACAGCTTTTGTTCGAGATCAGTACGCAATCCGTTCGGTGCATTACTACGAAGTCTCGGGCGAGATCCCCTGGATCGCAATCTCAAAGTCTGTCCAGAACCAGATGGCAGAAAAGTCATTCCAGCGCAAGACCTTTGAGTGGTGGGAGCCAGGCATCGATTTCGTCGAAGTCTACCCACAAGGAACCCAAGGCGATGCCTTCGCGCTCGCAATGCCCAAAAACACCAGGTCCAGCGCCAACAAGCTGGTGGGCTTCTACATCCTCAAAAGTCCCTCAGGCGCAAAACCATAACCACTGCGGCGGGGCCGGCTTGCACAACAAGTCCGGCCCCTTTGGCCAGCTGAATAGGCCATTCATAAGCCTTCCGCCTGATATCTCCCCCTGAATTTTGTGGCTTTTTTGCAGTCTGCGCGAAGCCACCCTGCCACCTGCACCGTCATCGCTCCCGTCACCGCCACCGACAGCTACGACCTCTTCGGCCGGCAGCCTTGAGCCAAAACGCTCCAACTCAAATTCCCCACACGCCCCATGCTAAAACTCACTCTGATGGCGTCTCACGCTCATCCTCACGCCACTCCTCAAGGATTGAAAAGCTCAACAGAAACTGCTATCGCTGCCTTTTCAAGCGCCTTATCGTTCGTAGCAAGTGGCAGATGCAATCGCATCGCCAACTCCAGAAATGCTGCGTCGTAGCTGGTAAGACTATGAGTGTTCGCAAGTCTGGCCAAACTCAAAATCGAAGTGCTATCCGGCGGATCGATGTCGATCAACATGTCGTCAATGATTTGCAGGTACTGAATCCCTTTACTGAGTTCAATACGCTTGCGGCGTACCTGCATCAGTATTGTGTTGGATATTTCGTAGAACCAAAGATAGGGCACGACAGGCCTATACTCGTCCGTAATCGCTCGCAAAATCGCCAGACTCTTGTCGCGATCACTTTCATCTTCGAGGAACCACTGTAAAGCGATGGAACTGTCCAAGACAAACGACGCCATCAGTAGCGATGGCCTTCTTCAATCAGACGTTCAATACTTTCCCCGGGCAACAACCGGACGGAATTCTTGCTCGAAAACTCGATCATTCGAGCGACCGCCTCTTGGTTCGACCGCTGCTTATAGGGCAACCGAGCTAATGCCGTAGCAACAACCTCATCTGCTGACTGGTAAAGGCCTGTAGCCATTTGATGCTGAATGATCGCTTCTTGTTCAGGCTTGAGCTCTACGGTCATACTCTGAACCTACGCGAAATTTGGTCTAAGCGCAAGTTCAAGTCTCTCTGCGTTCACAGAACTCGAAGATATCCTTACCCCTGCCAACATTGCTCCAAACCGCTCCACCGAAAAATCCCGCTACTCCGCCATGCTAAAAATCACACGGATGGCGTCTCACGCTCATCCTCAAAAAACACTCTTAGGCAGGCTGGTATGGAAAGTCATCAGACTGTCCACCTCTCGTCCACCTCTCCGTTAGAACTTGGAACTAATGTCAGCCTCTTCCCCCAAGCCCGTCAACAGGGCAGCAGCCTATCTATAAGCGTCTTTGCGGTTGCGGACGGCATGGGATCCGGATGCTCCTCGGTGAAGCGGACGCGGTAATCCCCTACGCGTAGACGCTTCTCGCCAGCTTTGCCCTTGAGCGTCTTGACGTCGCCAGACTGGGATTCAGCCAGTCGATGGATCGCTGTGAGAATATTCATGGCATGGTGCTGGGGAATCGCTCGGATATCGGTCTTGGCTTCCTCAGACATGATAATGCGCTTCAAGCCGTATTGTCCTTGCTTCCCTTCCGAACTTCATCCATGGAAAAGCCAAGATCGGCGACCAGTTCTTCGAAGGGAATGCCCTCCTTATGCTGAAACCATTCTTTAGAGCGGGCGACCGCAGCCTCTTCCTCCTCGCTGATTTCCTCGTCCTCTAGCAACAGAAACTCGAGAAAGCGGACGGCAGTGTTCATCTGATCGAACGATAGACGGTCGAGCAATTCATGAGCGTGTTGTTTATTCGTAGCGATCATTGACGGCAATCCTTCCTGTGAGAATACCAACGGACATTGGCTCGGCAAGCTAGCCTTGTTCCAGACTCAAACAAGCTTTGAGTTCAGATCCATCAATGCTCTGATAAGTTGTCAACCGACTTCACCGAGACCCGCTTTGACGGCGCCGGCCGCATGGTCAAAACCATCGCCCCAGACCTCTCTGAAACCCTCTACACCCCAATCGGCAGCGAACTCACCATCACCGATCCGGCAAACCGCAAAACAAAGCAGAAGAAAGACGCCTTCGGCCGCCTCACCGCAGTAACCGAAGATCCCGGCGGCACTCTCCAATCCACAACCTACTATCGCTACAGCGTGCAGGACGACCTCCTCGCCGTCTGCCAGGGCGGCGTCTTCAGCGGTGCCACCTGCGTCGGCGGCAAAGAGCGCACCTTCCGCTACGACAGCCTCCGCCGCCTCGCCTCAGCAAGCAACCCCGAAAGCGGCGAGACCCTCTACACCTATGACGACGCCGGAAACCTCACCACCAAACGCGACGGCAATATGATCAGCGTCAACACCACCTACGACGCCATTCAGCGGCCCCTCCTGCGAACCTATTCCGACGGCACCACCCCGGATGTCACCTACACCTGGGACCAGGCCACTCTAAACGGCATCGGCCGCATGAACCGGGTCGCGAACTCCGTCTCCACCACGGATTATCTCGAGTTTGATGCAATGGGCCGGGTCCTCAAAAGCCGGCAAACCACCAACGCCACTCCCTACAATTTCGAGTATCAGTACAATCTCGCAGGCGGCATGTCGCTAGAGAAATACCCTTCACTCCGGGAAGTGAGAAGCTGCTACGACGAGGCCGGGCGCATCAGCCAGGTAAAGCAGAAAGCAAATGCCACAGCCCCGGAAACCGTAGTAGCCAATCTCACCGGCTACGCCCCACACGGCGCAGTAACGGGGATGACCCTCGGCGCAAGCCTGGTCACCGAGACCACCCTGCACGATCCCAAGCGCCTGCAAGTGCAGCAGTTGACGGCAAGCACAGTAGCCGCAGGCAACTGGCAGATGAACCTCTACTACTGCCCGGGCGAATCGCTCCTCTGCACCACCAACAATGGCAACATCGTAAGGCAGAAGGGCTATGGCGGTGCCGCCTGGGATTACTCATACGACTCGCTCAACCGTCTGGAGTTCACCACCGAGAAGGTCGGCACCGTCGACAAATGGCAGCAGCGAATGAAGTATGATCCATTTGGGAACCGCTGGATCTTGAACGAAGCAGGCACGCTAATTCCGAATCTCGAAGCAACGCCGCGGGCGCAATTGCCCAGCGACCCGAGTCCGTTTACCACGAAGAATCAGTGGAACGGAGCAAGCTACGATCCAGGCGGAAACCAGACCACGACCTGGGGAGACGACACAGCAGTCGGGGCTGCAAAATACTTCTACGATGCC